>DRJH01000431.1 GCA_011052285.1 Gammaproteobacteria bacterium | reverse complement strand
TCATTGTCAGCCACCAGCTTGTCGATAGCCGGGCCTTCGACATTGACCAGTACGGAGTCGCAGGTGGTGGTGGCTTCCTTGATTGAGCCGCTTGGGTGGCCGACCGTAAACACCATGGCATCAATCTTGTTATCGCACAGGGCCTTGGACTGCTCTGAAGATTTCAGTTCGGAGGCCAGTTTGAAATCACTCATTTTCCAGCCCAGGACTTTCATTACCACTTCCATGGTGCCACGTTGCCCGGAACCCGGATTGCCAATATTGACGCGTTTGCCTTTCAGGTCGGCAAAGTTCTTGATCCCCGAATCTGCCCTGGCGACCACGGTAAATGGCTCAGGGTGAACTGAGAAAATAGCCCGTAAATCCTTGTTGGGTCCGGATTTGGCAAATTTACTGGTACCGTGATAAGCATGGTATTGCCAGTCAGACTGGGCCACACCCATGTCCAGATCGCCGGCTCGAATGGCGTTGAGGTTGTAGACAGAACCACCAGTACTTTCCACCGAACAGCGGATGCCATGTTGCTTGCGACCTTTGTTGACCAGTCGACAGATGGCTCCACCGGTGGGATAATAAACACCGGTTACACCACCGGTGCCGATAGTGACAAAGCGTTGCTCAACGGCCTGAACGCTAGCAGCCGATGTTATGCTAAGCAGCAATCCTGCAGCCGCCAGAGTGGTGGTTAATTTTTTGGTAACAGACATAAGATAAATCCTCCCAGTGTAGATCTATTGAACTAAGGGATGCCTGGTAGGGCACCGGTTACGATTTTAGCCACAATTTTAGAGTGCAGAAATGTGACGTCCACTTATGTGCGAATCATAGCGTACTATTTCATCTAGTAGCAACTGGCAGCCAGGAGGCTGTCCGGGAACAAGATGATTTTTTGTCATTGGATGTTGTGAATATTCATTTTTTCACCAGTTTACTGACTCAACTCCCTATTGTTGCGGTAATTTCCCAATAATGGCCGCCCATTGCCTATATTCTCACACTTTTCTCCTTGTTTAGGTACTCAACACGCCCCATTTTCCAATACTGCGCAGCCGTTTATAATGTTCTCAATTTATAATAATTTGGACCGTATATGAAACCTGAAATTTGGCTGGCCTTCCTATTGGCATCAATTCTGATCTCACTAAATAGATCATGATGTGTTTATCACCTGTGTGGTGACCGATTCGGGCAGTACCCAGAATCGTTCTTCGAAGCTGTGGTTTCCTGTTTTGAGCGTAACCGGGTGAAACAGCGTCACTTGGATGAGGCATGGAAGAGCCGGTTTCCTGATGCTATTTCCGACAATGTACGTGGTGCTCTATGGGCTCTGGCGGCAACAGCGGCTTATGTCGTAGTCGGTGCTTTGGTTAAGATTGCCAGTCGTGATTATTATGCCATACAAATCCTTTTCTTCCGCCAGTCGGTAATGTTGCTACTGGTGTTACCGACTGTGCTTCGTCATTTTCCACAGAGCCTGAAGACTGAGCGCTTGGGGCTACATCTGTTACGACTTGTGGGTGCCATAACCGCGTTGTTATTGAGTTTTGTTGCTTTGGCACACTTGCCTCTGGCTACTGCCACCACGTTGTCTTTTGCCAAGATGTTTTTTGTTACCCTGATTGCTGTGCCGATGCTGGGTGAAGTCGTAGGGCGTTATCGAATCGCGGCGTTGGTTGTTGGCTTCGCTGGGGTACTGCTCATGGTACGGCCCGATCCACAAAATACCTCTAACCTGTATTCGATGGTAGCGATCGTGGCAGCTGCGGGGGCTGCTTTAGGCGTTGTTTGTGTTCGCAAGTTATCAACCACAGAAAGCACGGTCACACTACTTTCCTATCAGGCTATTTTTATAGGTGTCTTGGTCGCATTCCCGACTTATTGGTTTTGGCATCAACCGGATTTGCAAGGTCTGTTGTTACTCTTGGCCATTGGGGTAATTTCCCTGATTGCCCAGTGGTTGGGTGTTCAGGCCTATCGTGCGGGGGAGGCCAGTGTGGTGACCAGCATGGAATATACTAAATTGGTTTACGCTACGATTATTGGTATTCTGGTTTTTGCCGAGTGGCCACAATTGAATACCCTGGTGGGGGCAGCAATTATTATCTCTGCAGCGACCTTTACGGTTATTCGGGAGTCTAGGAGGTTGCCGGAGAATAGAGAACCTGAAGGGAAAAGCTGACATTGAACAGAACACCATCTACGTCGTCACACACAACCAGTATTTGTCTCACCAATACAGCAGATATGGATCTTTCCCGTTTCGATGAACAGGAAACCCGGTCTTATCTCTTGCGACGAAGCCTGGATGAAGCCGTTTGGCAACAGGCATGGCGTGATCCCATACGGGAGCAATTCAATCGGAACGGTAGGGTGGGTGTTTCTTCACCGGATACATCTATACTTTCGGTCGTGCTCTCTTTCTGTCGAGTTCCAGCAGGTGTTTTTTACGCAAACGGATGGATTGTGGTGTAACTTCAACAAGCTCATCGTCATTGATAAATTCCAATGCCTGCTCTAAGGTCATACGTACCGGTGGCGTCAGATCAATGGCTTCATCGGTACCGGAGGCACGAACATTGGTTAGCTGTTTGCCTTTGAGTGGATTGACGACCAAATCATTGGTGCGAGAATGGATGCCGATAATCCGCCCTTCATAAATCTCTTCACCGGGGCCGATGAACAAGCGACCGCGTTCCTGCAGGTTAAACAATGAATAACCTAGGCTTTTGCCGCTACCATTTGAGATCATCACCCCGTTATTGCGTTGACCGATTACGCCATTGCGGGCTGGGCCATAATGGTCGAACACATGATGCAATAACCCGGTACCCTGGGTCGCGGTTAAAAATTCGGTACGAAACCCGATCAGCCCACGTGCCGGTATGGTGTAGTCGAGGCGAACCCGGCTCTGGCTATCGGGCAGCATATCTTCCAGTTCACCCTTGCGCTCACCCAGTTTTTCCATGACCGCACCTTGATGAATCGCTTCAATATCAACGGTCAGGTATTCATAGGGTTCATGTAAGCACCCATCGATTATTTTGGTGATCACTTCAGGTCTTGATACCGCCAGCTCATACCCTTCTCGACGCATGGTTTCAATCAGAATGGATAAATGTAACTCGCCGCGACCGGAAACACGGAAGGTATCGGCATCTCCGGTCTCTTCTACGCGCAGGGCGACATTATGGAGTAATTCTCGTTGTAGCCGTTCGTGTATTTGCCTTGAGGTCAGAAATTTGCCTTCCCGGCCAGCAAATGGAGAAGTATTGGCCTGAAAGAACATGGTTACTGTAGGTTCATCGACAACGAGTGGAGGCAACGCCTGGACGTGCTCGGGGTCACACAGGGTGTCAGAGATATGCAGTTTTTCCAGACCAGTGAAGGCAATGATATCGCCGGCACGGGCCTTAGGCACGGCGGTTCGTTGCAGGCCATGAAAGCCAAGCAGCTCCAGAACACGGCCATTACTTCGCTTGCCATCCGGACCGATGATGCGAACCGCACTGTTTGCAGTGATACTACCACGGCGGATACGACCGATCCCGATCAAACCCTTGTAGGTATCATAATCGAGGGCAGATACCTGGAGTTGTAAAGGTGCATTGATATCGACATCCGGAGGGGCCACCTGGTCGACAATGATCTGAAACAGATCATCCATGGAATTTTTCTGGAGGGCAAGGTCCAGGGTGGCATAGCCATTAATGGCCGAGGTATAAACTACGGTGAAGTCGAGTTGCTCCTCAGAAGCCCCGAGTCGGTCGAATAAATCAAAGGTTTGATCGATTACCCAGTCTGTTCGGCTACCGACACGATCAATTTTGTTGATCACAACAATGGGCTTGAGGCCCATTGCAAAAGCCTTGCTGGTGACGAAGCGGGTTTGTGGCATCGGACCTTCTACCGCATCCACCAGCAGTAATACCGAGTCAGCCATTGACAGAACACGTTCCACTTCACCACCGAAATCGGCATGGCCCGGTGTGTCAATGATATTGATGGTATACCCGCGCCAGTTCAGCGAGGTATTTTTGGCCAGAATAGTGATGCCGCGCTCACGTTCCAGATCATTGGAATCCATAACCCGTTCCGGTGCCGCATCCCGTTGATTGAGCGAGCCGGATTGAGCCAACAGTGCGTCAACCAAGGTGGTTTTGCCATGATCTACATGGGCAATGATGGCATTATTGCGAAGTTTGGAAGTCACGATCAAGCACCAGTGGGAAAGCGGAGGCGCATTATACGGCAGGTTGGCTGTGGACAAACGTTTAGTTGCAGCATCTGTTACATTATTGTGTTAGACGAAGGACTGTTCAGTGTCAAGCACTTTGCTCTGGCGTCGGTGTTTTGGGCACGGATGTTGGCGGCAATGAGGGAGGTTAGAACCCTCATACCCCCCTGTGTTAGGTGTATTGTTTGCGGACCAACCAGACCCAGTGGAGTGAAGAACGGACCTGGAAGCGGTCTTTCGCAGTCTCAAGTCGGAGCTGGGCATGCGTCCGGTGTACCACCAGAAGCCGGTACGGGTGGAGGGGCATATCTGGATCACCTTGCTGGCCTATAACCTGGTACAGCAACTGCGGCACAAGCTCAAGGCACAGGGGATTGATGACAGCTGGGAGACGATCCGCAGGACCATGAGCACACAGACCCGGACCACGGTGACCCTGCGAGGGCAGGATGGAGAGCAGATTCACATCCGCAAAAGCAGCTATCCCAAGAGTGGTCAGCAGCGCATTCTGCGGGCACTGCAGCTGG
>DRJH01000430.1 GCA_011052285.1 Gammaproteobacteria bacterium | reverse complement strand
TGATCGATGCCATGATAGCCAAACAGCAGATGCAAACTACCCTTATATCATTGGACGATCAGACCGCAGCCAGCGGCTAACCATTTTGGAGAAAAACCATGCAGGCAGCTAAACAAGAAGCACTCAACACCATCGGCCAACTGCCGGAAGATACTGACATGGATGAGATCATGTACCGGCTCTATGTGCTGGATAAGATCAGGAAGGGACAGGAAGCGGCAGAACAGGGCAAAACCATTACCAGCGAGGAACTCAAGCGGGAAATCGATTCATGGTGACCTGGTCGGAACCAGCCAAGGCCGATCTTCGATCTATCCATGATTTTATTGCCCACGACTCCCAGCACTATGCTAAGAAGGTCACTCAGGATATTCGGGAGAAAACGGATGTGCTGGATAATTTGCCGAAGGTCGGCAAGAAAGTACCGGAGCTGAATGATGAAATGGTCAGGGTACTATCGCTGTATTCCTATCGGATTATTTATGAGATCAAGAAACAAGGCACTTTCGTGTTGGCCGTGGTGTATAAACGGCGGGATTTACGGCGGGGGATATTGAGCGGTAGCCTATTCATTTGCTCAAAGATGGAATCGAGGTTGAGATTACCCAGCACATCAAACAGGTAATCCACGTTCTCAAGTTCAACCCCCAAAGCATCATAGGCCGACAGGTTCAGCAAGCGGCCACTTTGCGGTTCTTAGTTCGCATAGGCTTCCCACACCATTGCCTAGCAACAGGTCGGTGACATTGCCGCGCGCGTCCATTGCCAGGATATTTTGATACACAGTCCCGGCTTAACGAAGTCGAGTTGAAGTGATTGTGGGGGTAAAGATGCACAACAAGCGGGGATCTGTTTATCAGTTGCTCAAGCAGGTGCTGGTCGGAATGTTGATTTTCGTACTACCGTTGGTCCATATCCCGCAGGTGTTGGCATGTGGTTGGTTTGGAGATGGTGAGGACAGCGGTCCGGAAGCCCTGGCAGTTGGAGCAGATGGCAAGCGGATCGAAGTCGCCCCTGAGACTCCGGTAACCATGTTCCGGGAGGCCAATCGATTGCTCAAGTTCGGGTTATCCGGCTATTCAGGAGCATTTCGACTCTTTCTTAAGGCTGCGAAACAAGGTTATGCACCGGCGCAGAACAATCTGGCCAATATGCTCGAACAAGGTCTCGGTGTCGTACCGGATAGCAAGGAATCAGCCCACTGGTATCTGCAGGCGGCACGTGCCGGTGAAGCCCGTGCTCAGCACAGTATTGGTAACGACTATATCAAGGGAATCGGGGTTGAGAAAAAACCCACAACAGGGTTTCAGTGGATTATGTGCTCTGCCCGACAAGGGCATCTATCTGCCGTATCACAGCTTGCAGAGTTGTATCACAAGGGACTGGGTACGGCTGTCAATCATACCAAGGCCGGTGCTTGGGAAAAGGTTGCAAAGCAACTGGCTACCCGGCCGAAAAATCCCGCCCCAGTGATCGAGGCACAGATCGGTGAGAATCCGGGTTGCCCGCTGGTAACAAAAAAAACCTCCTGAGAACCGTCTTCGTAGCGGTTGGTTTTGTCACCGAACGAGATTGGGCGTCGCTGTACACCTTGCAAAAGCACAAGAGTGTGTTATCACAAAAGTTGCTCCTATTCACTTTTCTTGTTTTATACTCCCACCATCAATGGCGCTTCGATGTAGCATAAGCTCACCATGGGAGTATCAGGGGGAGTATCAAGTATGGCAGCATTTAATTTCCAGGAAGATCCGCGTGGCGGTGTGGGAATGGAGGTTATTGCAGAAGACCATTTTGCCATGTTTAACGCAGCCGTAACCGCCCTTTGTCTGTTTATGTGGGATCAGGATACGGTTCAGGAGCAGGAGAGCATCGACATTTCCTGGTATGGCTTTGATATCCCCACCACGGTCGTCGGATTACTTTCAGAAATTCTTTACCGTATGGAGTCTGGTAACCTGGTATTCAAGCGATTTGAGACCTTAAGCCTTGAGCCTGTTGATGACCTCGATGAACGGCACCGACGCAAGCAATTAAAAATCAGCGGACGTGCCTATGGTGAAACCCTAGATCTGACCAGGCATCGACAGCGGTTTCCGGTGCAGGCAGTGCTGTTACCGCGCCTGAAAGTTGAAGATGTTGCTGAGGGTGTGCGCCTGTACTGTGTGCTGGATGCCTGAGGTTCATGGCCCGATTTCGAATGGGGTCATACATGTCACCACTTGGTAACATGCGTGCTCCAATGATCGCTGTTGAGCACAAGCAGCAACGATGTATTTTTCTGGTAAAGGGTACTAATTGCATGAAAAACAAGGATATTACCAAATTGTTTGGCCGTAACGGTTTGGTTACACATCAATAATTATCGTAGTCTTGTTGAAAATAGTTAGAATAATTAATAAGTTAGCATTTTACGTCATTCTAATAGATGTTACCGATCGGTAACACCAAGATCCATACATGAAGTTTATGGCGTTTTCATTCGTTAATTTATCGAAAAAAAAGAAGTAAAAACAACGACATCTATTTCCTACTGAAACAGTATGGAACAATTCATGCTAAATACTCCCCGACCGAGCTGTACGAAACGGCATTTTGCCAGCTTGAGTTTGTTTGTAATCTGGCCCGCGAGTGCTGGCCAGCAACTGGAGGAGAGATTATGTCACTAGGATTGCAGGCTCCGCCTTCTCTGGGCGTTCCGGGGAAAAAACGATGGGCCATGGTTATTGATTTGCGACGCTGCATCGGCTGTATGGCTTGTGTTTGCGCTGACAAGGCAGAATATGATGTACCGTTAGGTGTCTGGCGTACCATCGTCAAGGTCAAGAATACCGGCAGCTATCCCAATACCAAACGGCATTTTATGCCGCGGCTATGTAACCATTGTGACAACCCGCCTTGTGTGCGAAATTGTCCGACAGAAGCGACTTACAAGCACGAAGAAGGTTTTGTGCTGCAGCGCTACGAGCGTTGTATCACCTGCCGAACCTGTATCGCAGCGTGCCCCTATAATGCCCGCCACGTGCTGCCGAACAACCGCGACCGGGTCAAGATAGGTGGCGTTGTCGACAAGTGTACGTTCTGTGATCATCGGGTTGAAAAGGGCCTGGTTCCGGCCTGTGTTCAGACTTGTTTGGGTCGTTCACGGATATTTGGTGATATTAATGATCCGAATAGTGAAGTGGCGCGGCTGGTGGCCAGGAACAGTACCGTGGTGCTTAAGCCCGGTAAGGGAACACAGCCACAAGTCTATTATATTAAACCGGAACGCAGTCTGACCGAACAGGCATACAGTGCGCCGGTCTCCTACGCTGCCAGGGAAGATGCCAGAGCGTTCTACGAACATAATCGCAGCAGCAAATTTTTTTCCGGCGTGCTCTAAGGGGAATCACCATGTTTGAATTTAACCAATACAATATCGCCCCTTGGGGCTATGAAATCGTTATCTACTTTTTTCTGATCGGGATGGCGGCCATGACCTTCATCTATGCTGCCGCGCCGGCTGTATTTGGTGGCATATTTGGTGGTGTTGCGGGCAAGGCCATGCAGCCATTTCAGAAAACCGGAATGATCGCTGCCTTGATTCTGTTGCTGATCAGCGGGCCGCTGCTGATCGCTGATCTGGGTCAGCCCAGCCGCTTCCTGTTTCCGATCATTTACTTTCACTGGACTTCCCCTTTGTCCTGGGGCTCGCTGTTTCTGCCCTTGTTCGGGCTTTCCATCGTTGGTTATTTGTTTGCACTGATTAACGGCAAGACGGATTGGTTGAAACCACTGGGTATTATCGGCTCACTATTGGCAGTGTCCATGCCCCTGTACACCGGACTGGACCTGATGGTGCATCAAGGTCGGGAACTGTGGAGTAACCCGACGATTCCGGTCTTGTTCGTCATTTTGTCAATCAGTTCGGGCACGGCGCTGGTTGCGGTACTCCACCTGGCTACCGGCAAACTGAATGATCAAGCCTTGGAAGTTCTGTACTGGTTTTTGTATGTAGCGCTGGCGGCAACGTTGGTACTGTTTCTAGCCGAGTTGGTAGTCTTGAACTATGGCTCGGCAGAGAAGCGGCAGGCCTGGCAAGTGATCAATACAGAATTTGGATTCGAATACTGGGTGTTGACCTTTTTGATCGGAATCATCGCGCCGCTGTTGCTGATTGTTAAACCCAAACTGGGTCGTAATCCGAAGGTGCTGGTTCTGGCTGCGGTATTGAGTGCTGTGGGTGCCTACAGCTTTCGGGCCGTACTGATTTATGCCGGCCAACTCGGCCAACTCTATTACTGATTCATGGAGGCTCGAACAGAAATGAACAAGATTATTGAGAATTTTGGCAAGGTAAGCCGACGGGATTTTATGAAGCTCGGTAGTGCTGCAGGAGCAATCGGTGGTCTCGGCCTGGCCAGTGGGCGTCTGGTCGCAATGGAGCAAAAGCTTGGTGGTGAGGATTATTCATCGGTTTCCGGAGCGTCACGACAGTCTGTGCCTTATACCTGCCTGGCCTGTAATATCGAAGATGGTGGGGTGGCCTATATTGAAAACGGGCGGGTGGTGAAGCTTGAGGGTAACATCGATCACCCCAACACCCGAGGTAAGCTGTGCGCCAAGGGCAATTCCGGCTTTTTGCATATCTATGATCCGGACCGCACCATGACGCCGCTATTGCGAACTGGCAAACGGGGAGAAGGGAAATGGAAGCGTATTTCCTATGATGAGGCCACAACGCTATTGGCAAAGAAACTTCGGGAGGTGATAGACCGTGCGAATAAGGAAAACAAGCCCGAAATATTGAATGAAATTGTGTTCAAATGGGGCCGCAATCGTACCGGCGGAGCCTGCGAACGTTTCATGCACGCCTTGGGGTCCAATAGTACGATTCACCATACCGATATCTGTGAATCATCGAAGAAGGTGGGCCTGGAGCCATCCTGGGGGCCGGATATCGAATCCTGTGACTGGGCTAACACCAAGTATATTCTCAATTTTGGCTCCAATATTCTGGAAACGGCCTATTTTATGAATCCCAATGCTCAGCGCTGCGTGGATGGTGTGGTCGGCAACAAGGCCAAGTTGGTCAGTTTTGATGTTCGGCTCTCCAATACTGCCGGTTTTTCGGATGAGTGGTTTGCGCCTTTTCCCGGTACGGATGGTGCGGTCGCCCTGGCGATGGCACAGGTCATTATGAGTGAGAATCTGTATGATGTTGATTTCGTGCGCGACTGGACCAATGTGACGGCACAGCAACTCAAGGATCATCTTAAAACCTATACCCCGGAGTTCGCCGAGAAAGAATCAGGAATTGCTGCTCGGGATATACGTAGAATTGCCCGTGAATTTGCCACCACCAAACCGGCCACAACTTTTTCGTATCGGGGTCCGGTCAAACATGTGTACGGCACTTATCAGGAAACGGCCATTCATATGTTGAATGTTATCACCGGCAATGTGGAGAAAAAAGGTGGATACTGCCTGCCCAGAGGCATGGGTTGGCCGCAACCGGAACCGGAACCACCCCATGGCAAGACATATAGCATACTGGCATCACCACCGGAGTACCCACTGGCAGCTCACCATGTTTCCACCATGGCACCGTATCGGCTGAAGAAAGGTGAAGCCAAGGCATCTGTGTGGTTTTCTTATTACGATAATCCTTCCTACACCTATCCATCGAGTCATGTCTGGACTGAGGTACTCAAGGATGAAAAACTGATTCCATTTTTTGTTTCCTTTAGTCCGTTCATGTCTGAAACCGCTGAGCTGTCTGATCTGATTATTCCGGATGTGACCTATCTGGAACGCCACGATCCCGAGTCCATGCCCAGCGGACTCTACCCTTGTTTGTCGATCCGTCAGCCAGTGATCAAACCATTGGCTGGAACCCAGGAATTTCGTCAAACCCTGATTGATACCATTCACAAGGTTGATCCCGATGGCAAGTTGGGTATTCGCAAGTATTTTGCTTTCGATACCCCGGAGCAATGGATGCGGGCACATTTTGATGAGATACCGGGCCTTAAGGAAGCGGGAGGTTATGATTATCTGAAGAAGAAAGGGGTGTGGCCGATCTATGGTAAGGTGGATCCGAACACGGCCAAAATTGTCGATAAAAATGATAATGAAGTGCAGCCTGAATATGGATTGTACGAGAAGCAGTTGCCGCAATCCGCCATGCAGGGCGCCACCGTTGCTGCCGATGGCAGTATCGAAAAAGACGGCAAGGTGATTGGTGTTCAGATTGGTGGTAATAATTACAGCGGCTTCGGGACGCCTTCGAGAAGAATTGAGCTGTTTAAAGCCAGCTTCAGGAAATACGGGTTTGATCCCATGCCGGTTTATAAACGCCTGTCTTCGCGAAACAAGAAGGACAATGAGCTGGTACTGATTACCTACAAGGTTAATGTCCACACCCAGAGTCGAACCGCATCGCTGAAGTATTTGGCCGAGATCTATCACAAAAATCCGGCCTGGCTTAATACCAAAACTGCGGCTGCCCGTGGCCTTAAGGACGGTGATCTGATCCGGGTGAGCTCGAAACTGGGTTATATGGTAACGCGCGCCCATGTCACCGAGGGGATACGGCCCGATGTGGTAGCGATATCCACGGCCTGTGGTCACAATGCCTACGGTCGTCTGGCACAGCTCAAACAGCGGGAAACGGCCCAGGCCTGGGCACAGGGCAATGATGTCGATATTGCTAACAATGTCTGGTGGAATGACAAAGGTGTTCACCCTAATCCCATCATACGTCTGGCCATCGATCCCATCGGCGGTTCAGAAGGCTGGTTTGATACAGTGGTCACGGTGGAGAAGGCGCGAACCGGTGATAAATATGGTGATATCAACAGCAGTGTTGATGAATCTGTAAAAGATTATGAGGAAACCCTGCGTTATGCCTACATCGGTGACTTGCACCGCAAAAATCACCCGGAAGTGGACATTGATTGGAATAATCTG
>DRJH01000429.1 GCA_011052285.1 Gammaproteobacteria bacterium | reverse complement strand
CCAGGGTCGAAAATATGCAGCTGTTGCAGCGTGAATTTGCACCGGTGGCCGTGGTCAGACTGGAGCAGAATTATCGTTCCACCGGGGCCATCCTGCGCTCTGCCAATGCCGTAATTGCTCATAACGAAGGTCGCCTGGGTAAATCGCTCTGGACCGCTGGCGATGAGGGTGAAGCGGTACGTTTGTATACCGCCTTCAATGAAACCGATGAAGCACGTTTTGTTATCGAACGGGTGGTGGACTGGCAACTACAAGGTGGTCGGCGCGATGAGGTCGCAATTTTGTATCGCTCCAATGCTCAGTCGCGGGTCTTTGAGGAGATCTTCCTGGAACGTGCAATTCCATATCGTGTTTACGGTGGCTTGCGATTTTTTGAACGAGCGGAAATTCGTGATGCCCTGGCTTATCTGCGCCTGCTTGATCGGCGCGACGCCGACACCGGTTTTGAGCGGGTGGTCAATTTACCACCGCGAGGCATTGGTGGGCGTACCGTAGAGTGCATTCGCAGCCGTGCTCAACAACAGGGTTACAGCCTGTGGCAGGCCGCTTCAGAGCTGGCGGATGAGCAGCAGCCGTCGACACGGGCCGCCAAGGCTGTCGCAGTATTTTTGCAACTAATCGAGGATCTGGCTACACTCTGTGCCCACTTGCCGTTACATAAACAGGTGGAAATGATGCTTGCCCACAGCGGGTTATTAGAGCATTTTGGCAAACAAAAGAATGAGAAGGCTCAAATCAGGGTCGAGAATCTCAACGAGCTTATTTCTGCCGCTCGCCAATTTACTCACAATGATGAAGAGCCTGAAGAAGGTGGCACCGTACTGGGCCGATTTCTTGACCATGCTGCGTTGGAGGCAGGTGAGGGGCAAGCTGAGAAGTGGGAGGATTGTGTTCAATTGATGAGTTTGCATGCAGCCAAGGGTCTGGAATTTCACCTGGTTTTTCTGACCGGACTGGAAGAAGGCTTGTTTCCGCACCAGCGCTCACTCGAAGAACCGGGACGTTTGGAGGAGGAGCGGCGCTTGTGTTATGTGGGTATGACCCGGGCCAGACAGCAGCTGGTGCTAACCCATGCCAAAATCCGGCATTTGCATGGTCGGGAAATTTACGCTCGACCATCCCGTTTTATCAAGGAAATCCCAGCTGAGTATCTGCAGGAAATACGTCGTGGTGGAAGGCACAACAAACCTGGCCGAACTACCGTTACCAGGGATTCCCATGCAACGGCTGCGGTCGGTGGCATGGCTTTGGGCAGCCGGGTTCGGCATCAAAAATTTGGTGACGGCATGGTCATTACTATTGAAGGCAAAGGGGAATACGCCAGGGTTCAGGTCAATTTTGAAGAGGCCGGAGAAAAGTGGTTGGTACTGGCCTATGCCAATCTGGAGATGGTATAAATCAGTTGCTGTCATCATGGGCTTGAAGTGTGTGGAGATACAAAATTACAAAAAGTTGGGTGAATGGGGAAAGGCGGCTGGGGAAATAAGCAAATGGATCTAAAAATGTTCTTAACGGTATTTGCCGCCGTTTTTGTGGCTGAACTTGGTGACAAAACTCAGCTGGCAACCCTGTTGTTTGCTGCGGACGGCGGTGTCAGCAAATTAACCGTGTTCACCGCCGCATCACTTGCACTGATCGTAACCTCTGCGATCGGTGTCGTAGCAGGCGGCTTCCTGGCTTCACACATGCAAACTAAAACCCTTAATCTGTTGGCCGGAAGCGGTTTCGTTATTATCGGTTTATAGACAATTTTCAAAGCATGACCATGCCCTGTGCAAGATATAAACTTTTAGTGATATAAATATTTATTTATGTTAGGATCCGACGCGCGAACTGTCAATCTGCGGTAAATAGGTGCCGTGTCGGATTGTGCGTTCATTATTGATTACCCCGGCCTTCTGGATTGTTGGGAGGCCATAGCTTATGAGAACAGCTTATGTCCCACGACTATATCTTTACTTCTGAATCCGTTTCAGAAGGCCATCCCGATAAGATGGCGGACCAGATTTCTGATGCCATACTTGATGACCTGCTGCGTCAGGATAAACATTCACGGGTCGCCTGTGAAACCCTGATTAACACCGGCATGGTGGTCATATCAGGAGAAATTACTACAAAAGGCTATGCAGATTGCCCACAAATTGTACGTGATACGGTCAATGAAATCGGCTACAACTCCTCGGATATGGGTTTTGATGCCAACAGCTGCGCGATACTGGTGTCTTTGGATAAGCAGTCACAGGATATTGCCCAGGGCGTCAACGAAGGTCAGGGCCTGGATCTTGATCAGGGTGCAGGCGACCAGGGACTTATGTTCGGTTATGCCTGTGATGAAACCACCACACTGATGCCGTTTCCGATTCACTATGCTCACGAACTGGTAAAGCAGCAATCCCGAGTACGCAAAAGCGGGATTCTGCCGTGGTTGCGCCCCGATGCTAAAAGCCAGGTCAGTGTGCGGTATGAAAACCACCGGCCGGTTGCCGTGGACACGGTGGTGCTATCCACCCAACATGAGGCCAGTATCAATCACCAGGATTTGAGCGAGGCCATTATCGAGGAAATCATCAAGCCCGTTCTACCAGCTGACATGATTACCGAAAATACCCGTTACCTGGTCAATCCGACCGGCCGGTTTGTGATCGGTGGACCGGCTGGTGATTGTGGTCTGACCGGGCGGAAAATTATTGTCGACACCTATGGTGGAATGGCACGACATGGTGGCGGGGCATTTTCTGGCAAGGACCCATCCAAGGTCGACCGTTCAGCGTCCTATGCAGTGCGGCATGTTGCAAAAAATATCGTTGCAGCTGGCTTGGCAGAACGCTGTGAGGTGCAGGTGGCCTATGCCATCGGTGTTGCCCGCCCGGTATCGGTAATGGTCGATACCTTCAATACCGGCAAACTTGATGACAGCCGTATTGCTGAACTGGTGGCTGAGCACTTTGACCTGCGACCCCGCGGTATTATTCAGGCGCTGGATCTGTTGCGTCCTATTTATCGCAACACTGCGGCCTATGGCCACTTTGGTCGCACCGAACCTGAGTTCACCTGGGAAGCCACGGATAAGGCCGACTTACTCAGAGACGCTGCCGGGCTCTAGTTCGTATCAAATCATTCATTTCGATCCGATGGGCTATCAATCTTCGATTGGCAGCGCCTGGGGACGTCATTTTTCTGGAACTACCTTATGACCATTGTCAATAAAAGCGAACATTATGTTGTAGCTGATCTTAGCCTAGCATCTTGGGGGCACAAGGAAATTGCGATCGCTGAAACTGAAATGCCAGGCCTGATGGCTCTGCAAACCCGCTATGGTGAGGATAAGCCACTGGCTGACTGCAAGATCGCAGGCTCTTTACACATGACCATTCAGACCGCAGTTCTGATTGAGACACTGGTCAAATTGGGTGCACGGGTGCGCTGGGCTTCCTGCAACATCTTCTCAACTCAGGATCATGCCGCTGCTGCAATTGCCGACCAGGGCATCCCGGTATTTGCGGTTAAGGGTGAAACCTTGGATGAATACTGGGAGTACACCCATCGAATTCTGGACTGGGGTGATGATGAAAAACCTGATTTGATTCTTGATGATGGTGGCGACGCCACTTTATTGGTAACTCTCGGCGCTCAAGCCGAACAGGATCCATCAGTACTCGACAATCCAAGCTGCGAAGAAGAAGTGGCCTTATTTGCCTCCATCAAAAGCCGCTTGCAAAGCCGTCCCGGCTGGTATCGTGAACGTATCGAAAGTATTCAGGGCGTAACCGAAGAGACTACGACGGGTGTGCATCGTCTGTATCAGATGCAGGAAAGGGGCGAGTTGCCTTTTGCGGCCATTAACGTCAATGATTCGGTCACCAAATCCAAGTTTGACAATCTATACGGTTGCCGTGAGTCATTGGTGGACGGCATCAAACGGGCCACCGATGTCATGGTAGCTGGCAAAATCGCACTGATCTGTGGCTATGGTGATGTAGGAAAGGGTTGTGCGCAGAGTTTGCGCGGTCTGGGTGCTACCGTTATGGTCACTGAAATTGACCCGATCTGTGCCCTGCAGGCGGCTATGGAAGGATTTCGTGTGGTCACCATTGAAGAGGCAGCACCGCAGGCGGATATTTTTGTCACTGCCACCGGTAACTACCACGTTATCGGGCATGACCACATGCAGGCCATGAAAGATCAGGCGATCGTCTGCAACATCGGGCATTTTGACAGTGAAATTGACATTGCCAGCCTAACGGATTGTAAATGGGAAAATATCAAACCGCAGGTTGATCATATTATTTTCCCCGATGGCAAACGGATTATTCTATTGGCCGAAGGTCGTTTGGTCAATCTCGGTTGTGCCACCGGTCACCCCAGTTTCGTGATGTCCAACTCCTTTACCAACCAGGTATTGGCACAGATGGAGTTGTGGGTACATGGAGAAAAGTATCAGAATGCGGTCTACACCTTGCCGAAGAAACTCGATGAAGAAGTCGCCCGCCTGCACCTGGCCCGTATCGGAGCACGGCTGACCAAGTTATCCCAGAAGCAGGCAGATTATATCGGCGTCCCGACAGAAGGCCCTTACAAGCCGGATCATTACCGTTACTGAGTGAACAACAGCAAACGGGACTTGACTCAACTGGGCGAGTGCCGTTTAATCTCGCCCTTGATGGCCAGGTAGCTCAGTCGGTAGAGCAGGGGACTGAAAATCCCCGTGTCGGCAGTTCGATTCTGTCCCTGGCCACCATT
>DRJH01000428.1 GCA_011052285.1 Gammaproteobacteria bacterium | reverse complement strand
TCATTCTGAAATCGGGCTGAGGCTTCCTGGGGTACTTTACTTACCGAGCCTCTGACTTCATTAATTAATGATGCGTAGACAGTTTTATCGTGGCGTGCTATATCTTACTCTATAAGTGCGATAGATAATGTCGTTTGCCTCTTATTCTCGGACAGCCTCCTGGTTTATACTAAACTGGCACAACAAGGGCAGAGGAATAATAACGATCATCTCTGGTTATATCGCGGCTGACAGCTTTGCCCCCCTTTACCTCGACGAGGATTGTGCGCAACTCCGACCATTATGATTTTTCCCCCACTCCCTCAAGCCCACACCCTGCAGTGATTGCTGTAACCTTAGTGGCGTTATTTTTGTTTACACGCGAGAAAATTCCGCTGGAAACTTCAAGTCTAGCGGTGATTGTGGTGCTTTCTGCTGGCTTCGCCCTGTTTCCCATGCACGGAGAGCAGCCACCGATCCAGGCTGAAGCTTTCTTCCTGGGTTTTGGTCATGAGGCACTGATTGCAGTGAGTGGTTTGATGATTGCCGGTCATGGTCTGGTTCGGACCGGCGCTTTGGAACCGGTTGGTAGAACGCTGGCCCGTCTCTGGGCCATCAGTCCTGTGCTGTCACTGTTACTGACCCTGCTGGTTGCAGCTACGCTCAGTGCCTTTGTCAACAATACCCCGATCGTAGTTTTACTGCTGCCTATTTTGATCAGCGTCTCGATTCGTACCAAAACCTCGGCTAGCGGCATGCTCATGCCCATGGGTTTTGCAACTTTACTCGGCGGCATGGCTACCACCATTGGTACTTCCACCAATCTATTGGTTGTTGCTATCGCGGCCGATTTAGGACTACGACACTTTGGGATGTTTGACTTCGCTGAGCCGATGTTGATTGCAGGAGGGTTTGGCATCGTCTACCTGTGGTTGATAGCACCACGCTTGCTACCGGTACGGGAAAGTTTGCTGGAAGATGATTCGCCACGAGTATTTGCTGCTCGTTTGACGATACCAGAAGGCAGCTTTTGTGATGGCAAAACCCTGGCAGAAGTGATTGAGAAAACTGCGGGTAGTCTCAAGGTACGGCGTATCCGTCGTGGTCAAGGCGCGCATCTCCTGCCCCTGCCGGATGCAATCATTCATGCGGGTGATCAACTGGTAGTGCGAGACACACCGGTCAACCTCAAGGAATTTGAACAAGTTCTGGGTGCGGTGCTGTACTCTTCCGGGGACACCCCGGTAGATGAAGAGCACCCACTGGCGGCGGATGACCAGCAACTGGCAGAAATCGCCTTATTTATGGGTGCGTCACAGGTTGGCAAAAGTCTGCGTACAACCCATTTCTTAGAACATTTCCAGGTGGCAGTGTTGGCATTACATCGGACCGGGCGGGCGTATATTTCCCCCAAACGGCAACTGGCGGATATCCCGTTGCGGGTAGGCGATGTGTTGCTGGTACAAGGAGCAGGAACTACTGGTGCTCGATGCCACTGCCGATCTGCCGCATAGCGACCGTGCACCGCTAGCGTTACTGATCATGGCCGCTATCGTCACCACTGCAGCGTTCGGAATTTTGCCGATATCGGTTAGTGCGATTAGTGGTGCATTGTTGATGATTGTCAGTCGTTGCCTGAGTTGGCGCGATGCCGTGCAGGGCTTGAGTACCCAGGTGATCCTGATTGTGGTGGCTTCACTGGCCCTGGGCAATGCCTTGCAGGCCACCGGGGGCACGGTGTATCTGACGGATGTATTCCTGGCCGTGCTCGACGGGGCCTCGCCGCAGGTGGTCTTAAGCGGCCTGATGTTGTTGATGGCGATCATGACCAATCTGGTCTCCAATAATGCTGCAGCAGTCATCGGTACACCCATTGCGATCAATATCGCCAACAAACTGGGTCTGCCGGCCGAGGCTTTTGTTCTTGCCGTCCTGTTCGGTGCCAACCTCAGCTACGCAACCCCTATGGCCTATAAAACCAATCTCCTGGTGATGAGTGCCGGCAGCTACACTTTCAGCGATTTCCTGCGGGTCGGTATCCCGCTGATTCTCTTGATCTGGGGTTTGCTGTCGTGGCTGCTGCCACGGATGTATGGGTTTTGATCTTAAGACACTCCCGAGAACAGAGAATCTACTGTGGAAAAGTGGTCTTTGAACGAATTACCCCCCCCCTATCGTTGTTACAAATTCAATGAGAGTTCACCTTGCCACGGAAAAATCTGTCTCAAGTCAGCCTCTCTTTAATTAACCACCATGGATGGCAGAAGTACCGCTTTTGCAGGAGCAATAAATCGGCCAGTACCCACTCTTGGACAGCCTCCCAGGCTCTACGGGCTATCCGAGATCGCTGCGAGTATTGCTACTGACAGCATCGAAATGGCGACAGGTTGTTGGTTACGAAATCGTGCTCATATCCAAGTGGCCAGCCAGTCATGCACTGCCACACTGAAGCCATCCTCATCATTGCCTGGCACTATTTCGAAGCGCTGGCACAATTCGATGGGTGCATTCGCAACCACGGCTGCGCGTTGTGCCCACTCCAGCATTTGCAGGTCATTGTAATCATTACCAATAACCAGTGCCGCCCCTGAATTGAGGTGGTAACGATCTGCCAGCCATTGGATGCCGCTCGCTTTTGACACCTGCGGAGGAAATATTTCGAACCAGGTGGAGGTGTGATCCAGTGGCGAGGTGGTGCGGATTACGTTCAGCGGGGCCAGTGCGGTAGTGAGCTGAGGTTGGTTGACGACCTGGTGGTTGGGGTGTTGAATGACCAGCAGTTGACTAAATGTATCGCCTGTCAATGCTGAATCGGGCCAGGGTTTGCAGTAGGACCGGTAATGCTCGATACGGTGCTGAAAATCCGGATTATGTGTGCTCTGTCGGTGATACCAGAAGTGATGGTTTTCAGGAACCGATGCATGCAGCATGAAATCGCAACCAAACTCACGTAACACTAAAGCGGCATTGAGCACCTGCTTGTGGGATAAGTGTCGGGTATACAACAACGTACATTCTGGCCAGTTGACAATTCCAGCCCCGGAAGTGAATACCAGATAATCCAGGGGAGTATTGGTGTCAATGACATTCAAAGCAGACCATAACGAGCGGCCGGTGGCTGCAACCCGTATAATATTGTTCGCAGCGAGTGATTGTAGTGTTTCGCGGTTGGTAGGGCTCAGATCAGCCACTGAATTTAGCAGTGTGCCGTCCAGGTCTGTTACCACCATCGCCGAGGGTCTTTGGCCCTTGGTCGGGTTGCTCATATCCAGGTTTTTGTTTGGCATGGAGTTTCTACAATGTTTCGATAAAGAGGACAAAAGAGATCTTTCCTGCTCATCATGCTATGGTGAATCCATGATGACGGTTATCCCATCACTGTATGAGCCATAAATTGTATGAGCCGCAAGTGGCCTGGTTCTTAAGTTGAGCGGTTATTGACAGAATATAGTTTCCCACACTGGCACGAAAAGGGCCAATTGATGGATAAACAAAGAGCAGTGAATCGGATCATGCTGACAAGGTTGATCCATGATCGTTGTTATGTACAGTGAGTGATATGAAAAAACCAGGTATTGTTCTGGCTCTGGGCGGGGGTGGAGCCCGAGGGTTGGTGCACCTGGGTGTGATTGAAGTTTTGGTGCGTGAAAATATTCCAATCCGTGCTATTGTCGGTACCAGTATTGGCGCGGAGATTGGTGCATTTTTTGCAGCTGGTACTTCGGTTAAAGAAATGAAGCAGCTAGCATGTCGACTGGACTGGATATCGACCATGCGCTTGTTCACACCGGATTTTGTCGAAGCCGGATTTTCCGGGGGCAAGGGGATTCATGAATATTTATCGCCCTACATGGCAGATAAAAGCATTGAAGATCTGCCCATCGCTTATGCAGCTGTAGCCACTGATCTGATGAATGGGGAGGAAGTAGTCATCCAGAGTGGTAATTTACTGGATGCGGTGCGTGCCAGTATTTCCTACCCAGGTTTGTTGTCTCCCTCCCGGCGCAATGGTCAGGTGCTTATCGACGGCAGTATGGTCAATCCTGTGCCTTTCGATGTAGCGCGCAAGCGCTTTGGTGGCCCGGTGTTGGCTATTCAGGCACATCCGCAAGTTGCACAGAATACAGCCCACCGTGAACAGGATGCTCCTGAGTGGGAGGCCCGACTACAGGAGTTACTGGGTAGTTCATGGCTAAAAAAAACACCACAAGTGAAAACCTGGTTGCAGGGTTTTAAGCGGCCCCGTCAAATCTCAGCCCAAGGGGAGAACAGCCTTGGTGTCAGTTCGGTGATGAATCAGGCTCGATTGATCAGTGAAGACATGCTGATGCGTCTGCGTATGCAGCTTTCACCTCCCGATTTGTTGTTGCAGCCGGATATCGGTGGGATCGGTGCCCTGGAGTTTTATAAAGCGGAGGAGGCCATACTGGTGGGTTGCGAAACCGCTGAATTAGCATTACCTTCCATCAGGGCACTTTATACGTAACATTGTGGAGTGGGTAAAGAGTGCCGAGGCAGAAAAAGAGGTACTGGCGTAGCAGGGGTTCATGTTAAGGGAATGTATGAGTATGTGTGTGGTGGTTTCTGAATATCTTGAGGTCTGAAGGCCTTCGAGGTGAGGGAATTATCACAGAATTCATACCTCACCGGTAAGGGCTACAGGCACAGCTAATGTCATCAAGCATTTTTGAGTTGCCCGATCACCCCCGGGGGCTGTTTCACCCATGTTTTGCGGGCTAGTTCCTCTTCAATAATATCCATGGTGATTCGCCCCACATACTCACTGTTTTCACCGAGTTGTTCTACAGCTCGCAGATAACTGCGCCCGATTATCGGGCCGAGTGGTTTGGGGTTGTAGAGCAGGCGCTTTATGATAAATGGATTAAGTGTCAGCGGATTGTAGCCCTTGCGTAGATAGCCTTGTTCGATCAACAGTTTTTCCACTGGCGTACCGGGCTGAATGCCAATAAAGAAGATAAAAGGCAGGACATGTTCCCGGCCAAACATTCGGTATAGTTCCTTGATCCGCTCAATGGTTCGTTTTAGTGTTGCGGCCGTTTCGCCGGGTGCATTGAGTGGGATGTACAGCTTTACAGTTTGATTCGTGTAGCCGGCATCCTTAAACATTTGAAAGGCTAACATCTGTTGGTCTAGCGAATAGCCCAGCGTCAGAGAGTTGATCACTTCTTGGGTGCCGGTAAACGAAAGGTCCAGGCTGTCCAGCCCACTGTCCAGCATCTTTTTGGCTAGATCCGGGGTGAGATAATTCAGACGTAGATATCCGGTCCACCGCACATTCACCTGGCGGCGCATCATTTCGTTGAGAATTTCTTCCACGTGTTGGGTACTGCGACGGGTGGAGCAGAACTGGGCGTCAGTGAACCAGATTTTCTTGACCCCATAGCGCTTGCTGAGCATCTCGATTTCCTGGGCTACTTCCATAGGATCCCGGTACCGCTGCCGAACTCCTTCGATCTTGTTATACAGGCAAAAGTGGCATTGGTAGGGGCAACCGCGTTTGGTGTGTACGCCGATGTAATCGTCGAGATAGGCATGAAACTTCGGGAAGATTGACTCGACATAGGGATAATCCACCGCAGTAAGCGTCGCCAGGTCAAAGCCGGTCTTAGCCTTGGTGAACGAAATCCGGCCGTGTTGATCTTTTACGTAACACTCACCCGCTGGTGTTTGTTCGCCATCAACAATTGAGAGCATGGCCGCTTCGCCTTCTCCAACGACGACTATACTGTTGGTGGGGCACTTTTTCGCTACATATTGGCCAAAAATTGAGACCGCAGTTCCACCCACAACGATCCTTGAGTCAGGCAGCATTTTGCGCACTTGCTGCATATAGGCGAAATTACGCAGTCGATTTGTGACATAGGTATAAAGGATGCGAACGGCGCCATAGGTGGCTTTCAGACGGCTCAGCAGTTTGGGAGCATGATCAAAATTCATGACCACACCCAAAGCATCATCTTCCGGGTGAGGGCCGAACGACTGCATATTGCGCCATGAAAATGCCACAATATCAGGAAGCATATTCTGTAATCTCGCCTTCAATGCAGCTTTATGCTGCGCGGCCGGTAACAGAGCAAGATCGAGAATTTCTTGCCGTACATGTGGGCGCTGTTTGTGGATGTAATCAGCCACGTAGATCACACCGCCGGGATAGATCTTCCAGCAGGGAAGCCGCACATAGAGAACAGTCTTTACGAGTATAGGCATCTCGGATTTAAATTTTAGCCTTCAAGTCACCTGGTACTATCCTCCAATTATGGAGCGTCAACGTTGACATGTATCAACAGAAATAGAGATAAGGACGCGTATTTACCACCGTGGTCCGCCTGTCGTGGATTTGGTGTTGATTTTCTTATCCCGAAACATCACCAAACCTGCCCTCTTTCCCCAGTTGGCGGGAGGCTTTATGAATGCATCACCCAATCCACGTTACTTTTGTGTCAATGGGTGCTGCAGATTTTTGCCACTGTGGGTAGGTTCCTGATGAGTGTATTATCGGACCAGGAGGTTGTCCGGGAATAGGGGCCTACGGTTTATTGCTCCGGGCCCACAGGTCGTATTCGTCAGTATGCACTATCTTAGCTTCGACAATATCACCAGGCTTGTGGTCGCTTTCGCCGTTCATATACACCAAGCCATCGATTCCGGGGCTTCGGCGTAGCTGCGCCCGACAGCACCTTCATCATCGACTTCATCAATCAGAACCTGAGTGATTTGGCCGATTCGTTGCTGCAGGCGGGTTTTGCTGATGGCCTGTTGAACCAGCATAAAGCGGTTATAGCGATCCTGTTTGATTTCTTCAGGCACCGGGTCTGGCAGGGTGTTGGCGGAGGCACCATCGACCGGAGAATAGATAAAGCAGCCCACCCGATCCAGTTGAGCCTGTTGCATCCAGTCTAGCAGTTGTTCGAATTCAGCCTCTGTTTCTCCAGGAAAGCCGACGATAAACGTCGAGCGGATAACCAGTTCCGGGCAGATTTGTCGCCATTGCTGAATACGTTCCAGTGTTCGCTCGGCCTGGCCCGGCCGCTGCATGAGTTTGAGAATCCTGGGGCTGGCATGTTGAAAGGGGATATCAAGATACGCCAGCAACCTGCTTTCGGACATTAATGGGATCAGAGCATCAACATGTGGGTAGGGATAAACATAATGTAAGCGTACCCAAAGCCCCATTTCCCCAAGCTGCTGGCACAAAACCAGGAGTTTCGATGCTAGGGGTTGTCCCCTCCAGAAAGTGGTTCGGTAACGGATGTCAACGCCATAGGCACTGGTGTCCTGGGAGATGATCAACAATTCCCTGATCCCTGCAGCGACCAGCCTTTCAGCTTCGTCCAGAACCTCTTCTATCGGTCGCGAGACCAGTTCACCACGCAGGGACGGAATAATGCAGAAGCTGCAGTGATGATTGCAGCCTTCGGAGATTTTCAGATAGGCATAGTGCTTGGGGGTCAATTTGATACCCTGTTTGGGAACCAGGTTGACGAAGGGATTGTGTTCTGGCCTGGGCAGTTGGGTGTGAACTTGTTGCAATAGGGCATCAGCAGCATGTGGTCCGGTGATCCCCAGTACCTGAGGATGGAGCTTGCGGATTTGGTCGTCCTTGGTGCCGAGGCAGCCAGTCACCAGGACCCGACCATTCTCCTTTAGGGCTTCGGCGATGGTGGCCAGCGATTCTTCAATCGCACTGTTGATAAATCCACAAGTATTGACAATAACCAGGTCGGCTCCTGCATAGCTGGAGACGATGTCATACCCCTCCAGGCGTAGCTGGGTCAGAATGTGCTCTGAGTCAACGAGGTTCTTTGGGCAGCCAAGGCTGACAAATCCAATTCGCGGTTGCATTGGCAACGACTCAGAGGGTGGTGATGGCTGTGTTCATAATGGCACCAACTAAGTGGGCGAACCAGGATTGAATACTGACTTCAGTATGCTGATCGTTCATAATCACATTGTAGCGAAGCAAAGAAGAAGAAAAAAGGGGTCAGAGCCCTTTTTATTATATATGTTATTGAAAATAAATGGAATAATTGTAAAAAAGGGCTCTGACCCCTTTTTCTGACCCTTTTTTTCGTTTTTTGGAGAGCGTCATGTGGTTGTTTTTGTCTGGAGTATTTGATTGACTGGCCGTCGCAACGTGATGGTGCTTGTGGTGGCACAAGCCGTGCTCGGTGCGCAGCTGCCGATGATTTTTATTATGGGCGGACTGGCCGGGCAGATGTTGGCGAGTAACAAGTGTTTTGCCACATTGCCGATTTCCCTGATTGTACTGGGTTCGGTGTTTACCGCACCGGTCATCAGCCAGATTATGCAGCGTCATGGCCGCAGATTTGGTTTCTCTCTGGGTGCCCTCGGTGGTGGCCTGGGAGCCCTTTTGTGTGCTGTGGCCCTGTATTATCGTTCTTTTTCGCTCTTTCTGCTGGGTTCGCTGTTGACTGGGGTGTATATGTCGGCACAGGCTTTCTACCGTTTTGCAGCTGCGGATACCGCCAGTGAGGCGTTTCGACCCAAGGCGATCTCCTATGTAATGGCCGGAGGCCTGTTCTCAGCGGTGTTCGGACCACAATTATTCAAGGCCAGTGTTGATATTTTTGCCACCCCGTTTGTCGGTGCCTATGTGGCTGCGATCATACTCAATCTGTTGGGGGTTTTTATTTTTCTGGGCCTTAAGATTCCCGTGCCAGAGGTAGCACAGCTTGGAAATAATAGTGGGCGAAGTCGACCGCAGTTGCTGCGAACACCACGCATACTGGTGGCTATAGTTTGTGCCATGGTATCTTATTCGTTGATGAATCTGGTGATGACTTCAGTACCATTGGCTATGGTCGAAAGTGGCTTTAAGTCAAGCATGGCGGCTGATATCGTCATGTCACACGTTTTGGCAATGTTCATCCCTTCCTTTTTTACCGGGCATTTAATTACGCGTTTTGGGTCTGGAAAAGTCATTGCTAGCGGTTTGCTGATTCTCAGTGGGGCCGGGCTGGTGGCATTGAATGGTGTTGAGCTGGACAACTTTTTTGTGACACTGGTGTTGCTTGGTGTGGGCTGGAATTTTAGTTTTATCGGAGCTACCGCGATGCTTACAGCGGCCCATACGCCTCAGGAGCAAGGGCGATTACAGGGTATGAACGATATGCTGGTATTCGGTATGGTGACCCTGGCCTCACTCAGTTCCGGGGGCCTGATGAATTGCTCTGGCAGTAGCCCGGTTGCCGGCTGGCAGGCTGTGAACTACGCCATGGTGCCATTTCTGGTGCTGGCTGGGGTGGCTCTGCTATGGTTGTCCAGATCTGAAAGACTGTGGAAAAAAGGGCACTGACCCGTTTTTTAGTGGTTTCAATCTCTACAGGTGTTTGGTGACAGAAGAAGCGACCGTTGTCTCGACTACCGGTAGGTATCGTTGAAGTGATCCCGCAGCTGGTTTTTTTGTATCTTGCCCATGGTATTACGCGGCAGTTGGTCGACGAAAAAGACTCGTTTCGGTTGTTTGAAGCGTGCCAGTTTGCCGTCCAGTGCTTGTAATATCTGCTGCTCATCCAGTGGTTTGTCCCCGACGGAGACGACAATGGCGGTGACGGCCTCACCGAAATCAGCATGTGGAAGACCGATCACTGCAGATTCCAGAACACCGGGCATGTCATCAATCAGTAGTTCGATTTCCTTGGGATAGACATTATAGCCACCGGAGATGACCAGGTCCTTGCCGCGGCCGACGATCGAGATTCTGCCATCTTCAGCCATGGTGGCGATATCACCGGTAATAAAATAGCCATCGGAGCGGAATTCACGAGCTGTTTTTTTGGGCATTTGCCAGTAACCATTGAACACGTTCGGGCCGGTTATCTCCAGGATTCCCGGAGTCCCTCGAGGTACTTTTTGCCCCTGCTCATCGACGACCCGTCCGTTATGGCCAGGTAGAAGATAACCAACCGTACCGGCCAGTCGCTCACCATCGAGCGGATTGGAGGTGATCATCCCGGCTTCGCTCATGCCATAGCGTTCCAAAATACGATGGCCGGTGCGTTGTTCAAAGCGGTGAAAGGTTTCTTCGAGAAGTGGTGCTGAGCCCGAAATAAAAAGACGCATACTAGCCACCAGTTGACGATCGAATTCGGGGCAGGCCAGCAGGCGTACGTAAAAGGTGGGCACACCCATCATCACGGTAGCCCGTGGCAGTCGTTCGAGAACGGTGTCGGTATTGAACGTGTTGAGAAACAGTACCGGTGAGGCATTCAGGAAGGCACAATGCAGGGCTACGAACAGGCCGTGGACATGAAAAATCGGCAGGGCATGAAGTAATACATCTCCTTCACCCCAGCCCCAGTACGCATGCAACACCAGGGCATTGGATGCCAGGTTGCCGTGGCTGAGCATGGCCCCCTTGGAGTGACCGGTAGTGCCGGAAGTGTAGATAATGGATGCCAGATCATGGCTCTGACGAGGCACCAGCAGATCACGATCAGGGCAGCTGGTAAAATAATCCATTAAGCTGCCATCGGTTTGTGTGCCCAGCGTCAATAACTGCTTGATGTTGGCAGCACGGGCTATGGGGGAGAGCGCGCTGTAGTTTTGTGGTCGACAAACCGCCACCACGGGGCTGGCATCGTTCATGAAATAACGGATTTCAGACGCAGTATAAGCAGTATTGAGGGGCAGAAAAACCGCACCGGTGCGCAGGCAGGCCAGGTAAAGAATAACGGTTTCGAGCGATTTGTCCGTTTGTACCAGTACCCGATCGCCGGGTTTGACACCCAGTTCAGTCAGGGCTCCCGCCATGCGTCCGCTTTGCTGATCCACCTGATCATAACTGATGCAGCGGCCGTCTGCCAATTCCAGGCAGCAGGCTTCGCCATGATCAGCGAAGCGACTGCGTAGCAGGCTATAAAGATTGGCATTTTGCGTCGTCATGGCGCCCCGGGCGTGGTTTTTTTAGTGGCAGAGGTAATGCCGGGATCACGTCGTGCTGCCGAGACCGGCAGGCTAGAGACAAAATCGGTGAAGGAACCACTCTGGACGGTTACATGGTTTTGGAGTAGGTGGTCGGCGGTATTTCCATCACCGGCTACGATGGCCTCCAGAATCTGCTCATGCTCATGAAAGGAGTCGGCAATCCGGTCGAGTTTGCGTAGTTGCAAACGACGATAAGCGGCGAGCCGGTTACGCAAGGCTTGGGTTTGATCGCTCAAGTAACGATTATGACAGCCGGAATAGATGACTTCATGAAAGATGACGTTGGCTTGATAGTAGGCCTCAGAATCCGCTGCCTTGACATGTGCGTGACTGGCTTCATGTGCGCCCTGTAGCGTGTTTTGTTCGGCCGCGGACATGCGCCGTGCCGCCAGACGCCCACAAAGTCCTTCCAGTTCAGCCATGACTTCAAACATTTCCAGCAACTGTTTCAGATCCGGGGCGGCGACGACTGCCCCACGGCGTGGGCGTAATTCCACCAAACCGGTGGCTGCAAGTCGGTTCAGTGCCTCCCGGACCGGTGTTCGGGAAACCCCGAAGCGCTGTGCCAGGCCCGCCTCGTCCAGGCGGGTACCCGGGGGGAGCCGACCTGTAACCACCTCTTGCTCCAACGCTTCGAGCAGTTTCAATACTTGTTTGCCCACGATTTATCCGTTGTTAACTGACAGCAGGTTGTAGTTTCATTTGGTAGAAAATCTTGTGACACTTTACTCGATCCAAAGTCCATAATGCCGTATCTCCCGTTGTAGCCGGCACGAATTTCACTCCGCTTCTCCATTAACAAGATTTACCGACGTATGACGCACCTTAACAGAGGTTTTTGAGTGCAATCAAGTGAAAATTGTATACAAACTGGGTTGACAAGCATGTAATCCTGTAATAGCTTGATGTGGCTACTGGATTGTCGTGCAGCGTAAAAGCATGTTTATGGCCGTACGTCATTATGAAAGAAATCGTATCAGGAGGAACACCATGAAACAATTTAAAAAGTTAGCTGTCAGCAGTCTGCTGTTGGCAACGGTTAGTTTGGCAGCTGCCGGGGTGCAGGCTGTAACACTCAAGGCTTCGCATCAATGGCCGGGTGGCAAAGGGGATGTCCGTGATGAAATGGTGCGAATTATCGCCAAGGAAGTGGCTGCGGCCAATGTGGGTCTGGAGATCAAGGTCTATCCTGGCAGATCACTGTTCAAGCCGAAACAGCAGTGGGGTGCCATGGTTAAGGGGCAACTCGATATTTCCGCATTCCCGCTGGATTATGCCAGTGGTCGTCATCCGCAGTTTTCTGCCACCTTAATGCCGGGCCTGGTAAAGAATCATGCGCAAGCTGCGCGTCTTAACAAGTCGCCTTTCATGGCGGATATCAAGAAAATCATCAATGATGCCGGTATTGTAGTGTTGTCGGATGCCTGGCTGGCAGGTGGCTTTGCCTCAAAAAAGAACTGCATTCTCGGTCCGGATACCATAAAGGGGCAAGTCACCCGGGCTGCGGGACCTGCATTTGAACAAATGCTGGCAGGTGCCGGGGCTTCGATCTCCTCGATGCCCAGTTCTGCCATCTATCAAGCCATGCAAACCGGTGTTCTGGACGCAGCCAATACCAGCTCTGGCAGCTTCGTGTCCTACCGGATATACGAGCAGGTAAAATGCCTGACAGCGCCAGGTGCACACGCTTTGTGGTTTATGTACGAGCCGATCCTGATGTCAAAGAAAAGCTGGGACAAGCTCAACAAAGCGCAGCAGGATGCGTTGATGGCTGCGGGCAAAAAGGCTGAAGTCTACATGGCTGGAAAGGCCAAGGGTCTGGATAGTAAAATGGTTAAAGTCTTTAAAAAGGCTGGTGTCAAGGTCGTGACCATGAATGCTGAGCAGGCTGCAGCCTGGATCAAAATTGCTAAACGGACTTCCTACAAGAACTTTGCTGAAAAGGTTCCCGGTGGCAAAAAACTGATCGAAGAAGCACTAGCGGTCAAGTAAATCGTTGGTGATTGATGTACCCGAACAGGTTGTTATGAGCCTGTTCGGGAACAACCTCCCGGTTGCTTGCCAGTAAGCTGATGCACGTATTTATTCGTTCCGTTGCTGTACTGTCAAGAGCCTGTGGGCTTTTCGCAGCCCTGCTGGTGGGAGCGGCTATTGTGGTGGTCTGCGAAATGGTGGTAATGCGCTATTTTCTTAAAGCATCGACAATCTGGCAGACGGAATTTGTCATTTTCTCTCTGGTCGCTGCGACCTTTATTGGCAGCCCTTACGTGTTGCTGATCCGGGGCCATGTTAATGTCGATCTGCTGCCGCATTATCTGGGGCCTCGCGGACGGCGACTATTGGCATTGCTGGCTGGCTTCGGCGGCTTGGCCTTCTGTCTGATATTGGCCTTCAACGGTTATCAGCTGTTTCGCGATGCATGGGTCAATCACTGGACCACCGACACGATCTGGGCCTTACCGCTGTGGATCCCCTATCTCTCTATTCCGCTGGGTATCGGGCTGCTGTCACTGCAGTATCTGGCGGATATCGTGGCCCTTTTGAGCGGACATTCACAACCTTTTATGGCAGATGAGTCCATGATTGAGGGCGAGTAGTTGGATCCGCTATGGATCGGTGCCCTGGTTGCTGTGGCCACCATTGTGGTATTAGCCACCGGGATCCCCGTGGCTATTGGGCTGGGATTGGTGTCGGTGATCTTTTTGTGGATATTCGATGGCATGAGCGCCTTGAGTATTCTTGCAGAAACCATGTTCTCAGGTCTGGCAGAATTCTCGCTGGTTTCTATTCCCATGTTCATCGTTATGGGGGCGGCCGTCGCATCATCCCCGGCTGGCAAGGATCTTTATGAAGCACTTGATCGCTGGCTTAACCGGGTGCCGGGTGGGCTGATTATTTCCAATATAGGTGCTTGTGCGGTGTTTGCGGCACTTTCCGGCTCATCTCCGGCCACCTGTGCCGCCATTGGCAAAATGGGTATTCCGGAAATGCGCCGGCGTGGTTTTCCAGACGGCCTGGCTACCGGAGCGATCGCAGCGGGTGGTACTCTCGGGATTCTGATTCCACCCTCGATTACCATGATTGTCTATGGTATTGCTACCGAGACCTCCATCGGACGGCTGTTTCTTGCCGGAGTATTTCCAGGGTTGTTGTTGATGACCTTATTCATGTCTTGGTCGTTGTACACAGCCTGGCGCCAGGGTTATCGTTTCGGTAATACAGGGCGGACCTTCTCGCTTAAGGAAAAACTGGAAGTTCTGCCACGGGTATTGCCGTTCCTGATTATTATTGTCGGGATTCTCTATGTGCTGTACGGGGGAGTCGCCACGCCCTCGGAGGCAGCTGGTGTTGGTGCCATGTTCAGCCTGCTGTTGGTGGCCATTATCTACCGCATCTGGCAGCCCAGGCGGCTATGGAAAATCATCAGTGATTCGATGAAGGAAAGTGTCATGATCCTGATGATTATCGGCACCTCCGTGCTGTTTGCTTATATGATGTCATCGTTATTCGTGACCCAGTCCGTGGCAAATATTATTGCCGAAATGAACGTCAATCGCTGGGTGCTGATGGCCATGATTAATATGTTCTTGCTGGTCGCCGGTTTTTTCCTGCCACCAGTTGCGGTAATTCTTATGGTCGCACCGATTCTGCAACCAATTATTGAGCAGGCGGGTTTTGATCCCTACTGGTTCGCAGTCGTATTGACGATCAATATGGAAATTGGTCTCATTACCCCACCGGTGGGATTAAATCTCTATGTTATCAATGGTATCGTGCCTGATGTTTCGTTACCGACAATCCTCAAAGGTGCTTTACCGTTCATGCTCTGTATGGTGCTCGGGATTATTTTGCTTTCAATATTCCCGCAAATTGCCACCTGGCTGCCAACGGCACTGATGGGTTCGCCGTTATGAGGGCCTCGTGGTTTGACAAGCTCTGGGATTCGATCGCAGATCGGGGTCGCGACCTGTTACGTTTGCAAGGGGATGCGGGGCAGCCCAGTGAGCTCATTACGCTTTGTCACAGATTGCTCGATGGTGTTGGTGAGGCATCCGGAACTGCACTAACCCGGGAAGTGCAGCACGGTATCGAAGCACTGGATGATGCCGGTCGTACGATTTTTCTGGAACTGTTGGCTGCGCAATTTCAACCTGACCGGGATTCGATCCTCAAGGAGGCAGAAGCTTATCGAGTGGATGAGGATCAATTGGCTGCCTATTTGCGATTGAATGCAGTTATCGAGTCGCCCTGCCAGGAATTGCTGCGGCGTATCAACCGGGCGCCGCATGCGACAGCGATGCTGGTTAGGTTGCGAGCCCACTTGTTGCAGCAACTGCGTGAACAACCACAGCTTAAGGCGTTGGATGCCGATTTTCGACATCTGTTTCTATCTTGGTTCAATCGTGGGTTTTTGCAGATGCACCGAATTGACTGGGACTCACCGGCCTCAGTATTAGAAAAACTGATCGCCTACGAAGCCGTACACGCGATTCAAAACTGGGATGATTTACGGCGCAGATTGGCGGCAGACCGTCGTTGTTTCGCATTTTTTCATCCAGCACTTCCGGGAGAACCACTGATTTTTGTCGAAGTCGCACTTACTCGAGGCTTGCCTTCAGCAGCACCACCACTACTGGATCTGGATGCCCCCGTTCTCGATCCGAAAAAGGCGGATACCGCGATATTTTTTTCCATCAATAATTGTCAAGATGGTCTGCGAGGCATCTCTTTCGGCAACTTTTTGATCAAGCAAGTGGTCAACGAGTTGGTTGGTGAGTTACCGGCTATTGGCCGTTTTGCGACCCTTTCACCGATACCCCGTTTCCGCCAGGTACTCGAGGGCATCAATCAGGAGAAAAACCCTATCGATCGAGCACAAGTCGCCGCAGTTTTGGCAGATCAGGCTGAAAAATTACGTGCTGCCAGTGGTGAGGAGGATGTGGTACAGGCACTGATGTCTTTGCTTGCTGGTGATCTCGTTGAATATAAAGAATTGCTTGAAGTACCACTGACCAGACTGGCATTGGTCTACCTGGCCTGGTCAAAACGCAAAGGTTTGGCCTATGATCCGGTTTCGGCATTTCACTTTGCCAATGGTGCGCGGTTGGAGCGTATTAACCCCTTCGCCGATCTTTCACGGGAGCGACTGCGTGGATCCTATGGTGTGATGGTGAACTATCTGTATGACCTTGATGCAGTTGAGAAAAACCATGAGCATTACATGTCGGGTGGTGAGGCGACATTATCCCGGCAGCTTGCTCGTGATCTGAAAAGCCTGGCTGCACAGGTATCAGTACAGAATCGACGGCTGCGTTGAGCCATTGTTATCGGTTCGGTTGCCAGTTGTCGGTATTGGCTATCCGGCTGGTAAGGCTTGGGATACACTACAGGTTCTAATTTCCAGCAACAGCGCTGGCAGCTGCAACAGTGATGTCTTTATACCTGTAGCCCGATAATTGTAACCCCAATAATAGCAACCACCATGAGAGGAATAATTATGTTTTTCAGAAGTCTTTTGTTATTGGTTTTCAGTGGCATGGTCAATAGCACTATGGCGGCCAGTATCGCTACCTACGAGGTCAGGACAGGCGGCAATAATGCGCCACAAACCATGAAAGTATATCTGGATAAAGGCTATGTCATGATCAAGAATGCCGGTAACCACAATACGGATATGCTGTTTCGTGCGGCTGATCAGACCATGTTTATTATCAGTCATGAACGCAAAAGCTATATCGAAATGAATCCGCAGATTGTACAAAAAACCATGCAGAAGGTTTCCGGCATGATGGCCATATTACAGTCCCAGTTGAAGAACCTGCCGGCAGCCCAGCGCAAAAAAATGGAGCAGATGCTCGGTGGCGTTGGGGGAAACAATGCAAAAAAACAACCCGTAAAATTGCAGAAAACCGGCAAAACGGGCCGTTATGCGGGTATTCGCTGCCAGTGGTACGTCATCAGTAGCCAAGAGGGCAGGGCACAGGCCTGCTTTAGTTCGGAGCGCGCTGCGGGCTTAAGCCGTGCTGAAATCGACACCCTGCGAGCGCTGTACAAATTCGGTGAGCAGATGGCCAAGAGTGCCTCGAGCGTGCTCGGTAACAATAATCCGGCAGCATTTATGCCCAAGGGTGGTTTGCCCGGGGTACTGTTATACAGCAAGGAAACCCGAGGCCGGACATCGGAAGTGAAACTACTGTCGGTTCAGCACAAGGCTGTGGCAAACAGTTTCTATCGCACACCGGCGGGATACAGCAAGATGTCCATGCCCGGCGTTGGAGGCTGAACAATCTGCTCCCCGCCTAATGTATCGTCAGGTATACACCGGAGTTTCCGCAGCTTCTGATAACTCGTAGAGTAGTTCCAGTGCCTGCTTCGGACTGAGCTCGTCGACATTGAGTTGTTGCAGGCGCTTTCGCAGGGGATCGGTCTGTGGAATATTGACGAACAAATCCAGTTGCTGCTGGTTTGCGGTGCTGGCTTCTTGCGCAACGTAGTGGGTTTCCAGTTCCGCCAGTTTGCTGCTAGCGGCTCGAATAACAGCTTCCGGCACTCCGGACAGTCTCGCTACCTGCAGACCGTAGCTTTGACTGGCAGGTCCGGGTTTGACCGCATACAGGAAGACGATGCTGTCGCCGTGTTCCACCGCATCCAGATGAACATTACGGGCTGTCGGTAATTGTTCGGCCAGGGCTGTGAGCTCGAAATAATGGGTCGAAAATAGGGCGTAGCTCTGCAATTGCGTACCCAGAGTCTGTGCGCAGGCCCAGGCCAGAGCCAGACCGTCGAAGGTGCTGGTGCCACGACCGATTTCGTCAACCAGGACCAGACTGTGGCGTGTGGCATTGCGCAGGATTGCCGCCATTTCCGTCATTTCCACCATGAAGGTGGAGCGCCCACCTGCCAGATCATCGGCGGCGCCAATACGAGTAAAAATCCGGTCCACCGGACCCAGGACAGCTCGCTTGGCAGGAACAAAACAACCGGTATGAGCCAGCAATGTGATGATTGCAGTTTGCCGCATGTAGGTGCTTTTGCCCCCCATATTCGGTCCTGTAATCAGCAACATGCGTTGACTGGCGTCAAGATGGCAGTCATTGGCGATAAATTCTCGTATGCTGGATGTAGCCACCACTGGGTGTCGGCCACCTTCGATCTTCAGTAATGATTCAGTGCAGAATTCAGGGGCGGTGAGATCCAGACTGATCGCCCGCTCGGCAAAGTTCACCAGCACATCAAGTGTCGATAGGGCTCTGGAACAGGTTTGTAGTGCAGGCACATGGTTCAGGAGTTGCTGCAGCAGCTCCTGGTAGAGATATTTTTCTCTGGCCAGCGCTTTTTCGCGAGCACCGAGGACACGGTCTTCATAGGCTTTTAATTCCGGTGTGATATAGCGTTCAGCATTTTTCAGGGTTTGTCGGCGTCGATAGTCTTCGGGCACCTGATCGGCCCGGGCCCGGGGTACCTCGATATAAAAGCCGTGTACCCGGTTGAATTTGACCCGCAGGGTCTGAATGCCGCTGCGTTGCCGCTCTTGTTCTTCGAAACGCAGTAGCACATCACCGCTGTGTTTCGACAAGGCCTGCAATTCATCGAGTTCAGCATCATAACCGGTGGCGATAAAACCCCCATCACGTATCGTGGCAGGTGGCTCATCAACCATCGAAGCCCGTAGTAGATCACGTATTTCGGGTAACGGCTTGCTTTGCTGGCACAGTTCTATCAGCAAATTGCACCGGGCTTCCCGCAACGGCTGCTGAATGTCAGGCAGTACCAACAATGCAGTGCGCAAGCGAACGAGATCTCGGGGTGTGGCCGTTTGCAGGGCAATTCGCGCCACAATCCGTTCGATATCGCCGACTTGGCGCAATAGGGTATGCAGCGCTGACCACAGCGTTAGGTCGAGTAGATCATGGATTGCCTGATGCCGTTGTTGCAAAATTCCGGTATCCCGAATTGGCCCGTGTAGCCAGCGACGCAGTAGTCGTCCACCCATGGTGGTGGCACACTGATCGAGCAAGGCGACCAGGGTGTGATCCTTTCCACCACTGAGGTTGGTTTCGATTTCCAGATTACGGCGACTGGCTTCATCGATCATCAGCAACCGATCGGTGGATTCAAAATGCAGATTCTCGATATGCGGTAATGCATCGAGGCGGATATCCTTGGCGTATTGTAGCAAGGCCCCGGCTGCCGTTGTTCCCTGTGGATGTTCCGTGCAACCAAAGGCAGAAAGGTCAAGGGTATGGAACAGTTCTGTCAGGTTGCGCCGCGCAGTTTCCGGATCAAAGTACCAGTCGGAGACATCCCGACAAGTGAATTGTGGATCGAAAAGCTGCCACAGCGCCCGGTCGGATTCAGCCAGCAGTAATTCTGCCGGTGCCAGACGGGCGAGTTCAGCACCAAGTTGTTCCTTACCAGTAATCTCGGAGGCAAAAAAGCGTCCACTGGAAAGGTCAAGTCCGGCCACGGCGTACTGTTCACCACAGGTACAGGCAACCGCCAGCAGGTTGTCCTGTCGTTGTTCCAGCAGGTGGTCATCAGTGAGGGTGCCGGGTGTGAGTATGCGCACAACCTTTCGTTCTACAGGACCTTTACTGGTGGCAGGGTTGCCGATTTGTTCACAGATCGCGACGGTCTCGCCCATTTTGACCAGTCGTGCCAGATATCGGTCAGCACTGTGAACCGGAACACCCGCCATGGGCACTGCCAGACCGGCAGATTTGCCGCGTGAGGTCAGGGTGATAGAGAGTAGACGTGAGCCTCGCTCGGCATCGTCAAAAAATAGTTCGTAGAAATCCCCCATACGATAAAACAGCAGCACGCCCGGGTGCTCGGCACGTATCCGCAGATACTGTCGCATCATGGGGGTGTGTCGGGATAGGTTGTTTGGCGTGGTGGAGGTTTGATTTAATGAATGCGTCATGAATGGCCGTCAAAGTGACAATATTTATTGACTTAAATGCGACGTCACGATACTGGAGATGGAGTCAAATGAAAAGGGCTTTACACACCCTGTTGTTACTCGGGGATGGTATGCAAATCTGTTCTCCCTCGCCACGATCGCCATGGATGGCGCAAGTGCCGGTTTTGCAGGAGCAACAAACCGGTCGGCTCCTATTCTCGGAAAGTCTCCTAGCGGCGGTTGCCGCCCTTGTCGTTTGAAGTTCCTACCAGTGGAAGCCGGCACCGAGAATAAAGCCGTTGCTTTCCGTACTGTCACCTAGCCCTGTGGCATTGGTAAAATCCAGAGAAAAGCGACGGTAGCCAGCACGCAGGGAAAGAAAGGGGAATGGTGTGATCGAGATACCGGCTTCGTGTTCTGTGCCGCTGACATCCTGATAACCGGCAAAATCGCTCAGTTGCGGTAACCAGGTGCTCCGACCATACAAATAGGCAATACCCAGCAGGCTTATCCGGCCGGAGATCTGCAATCGGGATCCAGCACTGGAGTCGTTGGCCAGATTGAGCTGCTCCCAGCCCAGGCCGAGGGCGATATAGCTGTTATCCGAGAGTGAGAATATGCGTCGCTGGATATCGAAGGAATAGTGGTTGTTGCTATCAAGGCCGATACCATTCAGGTCCGATTGTAGCATGGTGCCGTTTAATCCCCAGCGGTTATCCAGCCACAGATTGCCACGGATGCCGTAGCCGCCAGCACTGTAGTTGCCAGCAGCATTGTTAGCCTGAAAGCTGTTGGCCCACCAGATTGTGCCCAGTTCACCATCAATGGGTCCCAAAGCCAAGGCAGTCGAAGCATACAGGGTGAGTCCGAAGGTAGCTGATAAAAGGCGGAAAATATGGTTCATAGAGTTCTCGGGCAGTCTCCTGACTGCAGTCTGTTACAGTATAGTCTTACTTTGCAAATTGTGTGCACAGTGGGTGGTAATTTGCAGGTTGTGATTGAAAGCCAAGAGCCCACCTTCCTGTGCGATACAGGACACTACAAACCGGAAAAGTGGTCAAGAGATGACTGATGAAGTGAAAGCGCGCCTCGACAAATGGTTATGGGCCGCCCGGTTTTATCGGACCCGGAGTCTGGCGAGTACAGCCATACGGGGTGGCAAGGTGCAAGTTAATGGCAATCGTATCAAGGCTTCCCGCTTGCTCAATATTCATGACCAATTGATCATTCATCGGGGTGAGGAGATATTCAACCTTACGGTGCTCGGCCTGACCGAACAACGTCGTAGTGCTTCACTCGCCCGGCTGTTGTATCTGGAGTGCCCTGAAAGTATCAGTGCAAGGGAAGAGGCCAGAGCACAACGTAAGCTGCTGCACAACAGTGTACGCTATGATCGTGGACGACCGACCAAGTCAGCACGACGGCAGGCCCGGAAAATACGGCGTGACCCATTTCGGGATATATGAGGCCGTAATATAAGAAGCCGGGACATATGAAACGTAAGTTTCACGCTTTTGATTTTGTGGTAACATTGAACTTATGTACTATCCTGTTGAAACAGCGTCTTTTTTTTCGACGAGCATGGTCCCTTCACCCAGGGGGGGTTACCTTACCCAGAGTTAATTTTGTATGGGTTGGCTATAAACCAGGCAAACCCCCGAAAAAATATTCTGAGCCCACAGCCGCCACCCAAAAAATCCACGGTATAGAACAGCCGTCCGCCTCGCTTTGTGCTCCGAACGCCGCAAAATACTGCTGAATTTCACCGATGAGAAAATATTATGGCTAGGAGGCGGTCCGAGAACAGGAGCCGTAGCGAGGGAAAGCCGCTTTGAGGTGGATTTTCTTCAGTGCACGCCTTTTCAGAGGATTGGCTTTGTTTTCGTGCATTATTATACCAAAAAACAGCATATATCTTAATAATATCAGTGCGTTATACTTATTGAGCAGACTCTACTTGGCTGCTCACAAAGTTTTCACAATACCTCAAGTTTCTTGAATATTCTACGTAATTACATTATAGTCACATGTGTTTCTGGAGCAGAGAGGTAAGAAAATGGCCCATCTAGTCAAAATTGGAAATTCTCAAGGTATTAGAATCCCTAAACCTTTGGTTGAGCAGGCTCATCTAGAAGGAAAAGAACTTAAGTTACAACTAGTTAGCGATGGGCTGCTTATTACTCCCGAAAAAGAAGCTCGTGCTGGATGGAAAGAGGCAATAGAGGAAGTTATTACAGCTCAAGGTCAGGAAGCGGTCGATAGTGAGTGGCTTGATATCCCTTTGGTTTCGGATGAAGAGTTGGAATGGTGATGGTAAAACGGTTTGATGTATGGCTAGTTGATCTTAATCCTACGAAGGGGCGAGAAATCAATAAAACACGCCCCTGTGTTGTGATATCTCCAAATGAAATGTCAACACTGTCTACGGTGCTTATGGCTCCAATGACAACGAAGGGCTTTGAGTTTCCTTGTCGCATTAAGTGCAGGTTCAAGGGGAAAAATGGGCTGATCTTGCTTGATCAAATCAGGGCCGTAGATAAATCTAGGTTAGTAAAACGATTGGGAACGATTGGCACTAAAACACAGGTGGATCTCTGTTCCTGCTTGCAGGAAATGTTTGAGTATTAAAGGTTCCTTGCTCCGGAAAGAAAAACCATACAGCCATACAGCAATCAACTAGCGAATTGGCGTCGAGAGTTTGCAGAAAACGGCATTACTGAGTTAAGTAGAGGTGTATCAACGGCTACTCGAGCTGGGCCAATACCTTACTCCGTGAGTACAATGCACCGAATTTCCACAGTCTGGGTGAGAACCGGAACCGGGTCAGGCTCGGCTAATGGGTGTTTGAAAAAGTCAGGGGCAAGATGGTTCTTTAGCGGGATTTAATACCCATATGTCAGGCCTGACCCGTCTATGTCCTAAACCCGAATTTGTTCCTGAAATCGGTTTTGGGATGGCCGGAAAATAGCGCCTCGCTATGGTCGGGATATTCGGGAGCGCCAGTATGCGCTGCGATAGAGCCAGATACTGGTCGCCAAGACTCATTGGTGTGTTATTGGTGCTGTGTTTTTGGGTGTGTCGATGTGCCCTGTGCGACCTCGGTGGCGAAGTCTCTGGCAACCTGTTCAATAATGGGGCTGATGTGGGCGTACTGTTTTGAAAAAGGCGGCCATTTGTCACCCAGGCCTATGGCATCATTGATCACCAGTACCTGGCCATCGCAGTCGCTGCCGGCACCGATACCAATCGTTGGAATCTTCACCGATGCAGTAATTTGTGATGCCAATGTGGCTGGTATATGTTCAAGTACCAGCATGAAGGCCCCCGCTTTTTCGATACCCAGGGCTTCTGTATAGACCTGTTCTGCTTCTTGCTCGGTAGTGCCCACCTTGTGGAAATCTTCCGCAGTTTGGGGAGTCAGACCGGTATGGCCGACGACCACCATGTTATTTTCCACCAAGTGAGAAATGATCGAATATTTGGAGCCTTCCAGCTTGATGCTATCGGCTCCCGCATGCAGAAGGCGACGCGCATTCTGGGTGGCTGAGCGGATATCACAGTCACTGTCAAAGGGCATATCACCGATGATATGGGTATTCGGCGCACCCCTGCGAACGGCACCGATATGATAGACCATATGTTCCATGTTAATCTGACGTGTGCTGGAAAATCCCATTTCTGTCATAGCCACCGAATCGCCAACCAGAATCGCCGGAATTCCTGCCTTTTCCAGACAGCGGGCCACCGGACAGGTGTAGGCGGTTAATATGGCTATAGGCTGCAGCTGCTTCATGTTCAGCAGTGAGTTGGCATCCAGTTTCATCGATCCTTGCCTTTTGCTAGCCTCCTCGATGGTTCATGAACCAGTGTGAGATGAGGCTGCTGGAAGAATGGCTCCCCGGGACAGACTCGAACTGCCGACAAGGTGGTTAACAGCCACCTGCTCTACCAACTGAGCTACCGGGGAATGAGGGATGCAAATCCTACTCATCCACAGGCATCAGGTCAAGCAGAAATTATCTTGGATGAATGTTACAGTCTGAGCTTGTATAGTGGGTCCTACATCAGGAAATCATGCTTTGAAAGGAGAGATGAAAACGGTTTTTCCACACTCCTCAGCGGGTGAGATTATTGACGTTATCGCGCCAGCTTCGGCCTGTAGCGTCGGGCGGTTATCCGCAGGTCTGGAGTTGTTGCACAGCTGGGGCTATGTGCCGAGGGTCTCTGGCGACCTGTTGGGTCGGCCAGGTATTATGGCCAATGATGACGCGCTGCGCTTGCAACAATTCGATGCTGCATTACGGGCAAAAGATTCACGGCTGATTTGGGCGGTTCGTGGTGGTTATGGCTGTTTGCGGTTGTTGTCGGGACTGGATGATCTGTCATTCGCCGGTACCCAAAAAATTCTGCTCGGTTATAGTGACATCACAATCCTGCAGCACGTGTTGATGGAGCGTCTTGGTTGGCCGATGTTGTATGCCCGGATGTTTAATGAGCTTACAGATGAGGCCGCAGAGGGTGAGCATGGCCGTGAGTTACGGCAGCTACTTACGGGCAAGGTCAAAGCGCTTTGCTACGATCGACTGCAGCCCGAAAACACTGCCGCCCGAGCTGCTAAATTGCATTTGCAAGCCCCTTTGCGTGGTGGCAATCTGACCAGTCTGGTGTCCCTGTCGGGAACGCGCTGGGCCGGTATTGCCAAGCCCCACATCCTGGTACTCGAAGAGGTTGGTGAGCGTGGTTATGAAGTTGATCGTTTACTGACGCAATTGCGCCTTGCAGGTTGGTTTCGACACACCTGCGCCATTATTCTGGGTGATTTTATCGGTGGTGAGGAGCCCGATGGCAGCAGTACCGTGGCCGGTGTATTGCAGCAATTTGCCGGGATGATTGCACTACCCGTTTTTTCGGGTATGCCCGTGGGTCATGGAGAGCGATTCCGGCCTTTGCCCTTAGGGATCAGTGCAAGTTTGGAATCGGACCAGGGAATGGGCCAGTTATTAATGCCGCTAGATTGATTGAGGCATGCGAGTTATCAGGTGCGTGGTGTGGTTCATCCAGCCCAAGGCCTACTGTATTTAATCGTTATCAGGAGGGTTGTCACAATGCAGGGGTTTTCCGGATGCACTAACTCCGTCCATTCTTGGTCGGCCGCTCAGTGACAGGACGATCGCCCGTGCTGATACGCTGCCTCGTCGATCACAAAAGGTAAAGGTTGCGTTGGGCCAGCCTCTGCCGAGCGGGGTATAGCGCACATAGCGGCCACCATTTCTGCCCCCAAACTGGATCTGCACCTGATCACCCAGCGGCTGTTGCACGGTAAGCAACGTTTCAGAGGGATCAAATTGTTCATTGTCGTTGGGGTCGGTAAAAACGATCCAGCCATACTGCCAACTGTTTCGACCACTACAAATTCTACCCCCGTCGCTTTGACATAGCACCACATTAACCTGGCGGGTAATCGAAGAATTTCTGGCCATTTGCAGATGAGTGAAGAGCGTGTTGGAGGCAGTACGCTGTCGCGTATCCAAAATCCAGCTCCAGGCTGCGGGGATGCCGCTGGCGTACACAATGGACGAGATAACCAGTACGATAAGAAGCTCCAGGAAGCTGAAGCCAGAGCACGTTGGTTTTGTTGGAAGATGAACTACGGGTGCGGTTGTGTACTTATCCATGACATACCTCCTTGTAGGTCGGGAAAAAGAATCCAGTACCATGGGCTTCCTGCCTGGCACGGGGACACTATAATACGTCGTCTATTGGCCCACAAACGGGAATTGTTACAGACTATTTCTCGCCCTAGCGCAGGTTGCTTTTGTTATTACGGATACAGCTAAATGACTAATGGATCTTCCAAGTGCTCTACCAAGGAATTCGCCGGGGGATTTGCCAAGGGGTTTGCCGGGGGATTTGCCAGGGATTTTGAATTACGCAGTGAATTCACACCATCGGGCGACCAGCCACAGGCTATTGAGCAATTGGTTGAGGGCTTCCGTGCCGGCTCGGCTTTTCAGACGCTGTTGGGAGTGACTGGTTCGGGAAAAACCTTCACGGTGGCCAATGTAATTCAGCAACTGCAGTGTCCGGCGCTGGTATTAGCCCCTAACAAGACCCTGGCGGCCCAGTTATACGCTGAAATGCGGGATTTTTTCCCGGAAAATGCGGTTGAGTATTTTGTTTCCTATTATGATTACTACCAGCCTGAGGCCTATGTGCCGAGCAGTGATACCTTTATCGAAAAAGACGCTTCGATCAATGAGTATATCGATCAAATGCGCTTGTCCGCGACCAAGGCATTGTTGGAGCGCAAGGATACGATCATCGTTGCCACGGTATCTGCCATCTATGGATTGGGGGATCCGGCCTCCTATCATGACATGGTCCTGCATTTGCGTGAAGGCGGGTTGTTGGACCAGCGGGAGTTATTGCGACGCCTGGCGGAATTGCAGTATCGGCGCAATGAACTCGATTTGCATCGGGCAACCTTTCGGGTGCGCGGAGATGTGATTGATATTTATCCTGCGGAGTCGGAGCAAATGGCGGTTCGGGTGGAATTGTTCGGTGATGAAATAGAAAAACTCCGTTATTTTGACCCTTTGACTGGGGAGGCGGGTGAGTCGGTAAAACGCCTGACCATTTATCCCAAATCCCACTATGTCACGCCGCGTGAAACCCTGTTACAGGCCATGGAGATGATTCGGGAGGAGTTACGCGAGCAACTCGATGTGCTGCGGGCAAGTAATAAACTTGTTGAAGCACAGCGGCTGCAGCAGCGCACCTTGTATGATCTGGAAATGATACAGGAAATGGGCTATTGCAGTGGTATCGAGAATTATTCCCGTTTTCTGTCCGGGAGAGCCGCCGGTGAACCACCACCGACCCTGATTGATTATCTGTCAGCCAATGCCTTGCTGGTGATCGATGAAAGCCATGTTACCGTGCCGCAGTTGGGAGCGATGTACAAGGGAGATCGTTCGCGCAAGGAGACACTGGTGAAATACGGCTTTCGTTTGCCTTCAGCGCAGGATAACCGTCCCTTGCGTTTTGATGAATTTGAGGCTTTGATGCCAAGAACACTGTTTACTTCGGCGACCCCGGGTGCGTACGAACAACAGCGTGTGCAAGTGCCGGTTGATCAGGTGGTGAGGCCAACAGGCTTACTGGATCCGGAATTGGAAGTCAGACCCGTAAGCAGCCAGGTAGATGATGTAATGTCGGAAATCACTGCTCGAGCAGACCTCGGTGAGCGGGTACTGGTGACGACACTGACCAAACGCATGTCCGAAGACTTGACCGATTACCTGCATGAACATGGTATCCGGGTACGTTATCTCCACTCGGAT
>DRJH01000427.1 GCA_011052285.1 Gammaproteobacteria bacterium | reverse complement strand
TAACCAGTACTTTGCCGCTGTTATTTACACTAACCGCCGCAACAGGTTTATTCACATTACCTCTTGCGGAGGCAGCGGTCACTGCGCCTGTCGTAGCTCAGCCCATGCCATCATTGGCCCCCATGTTACAGCGTGTGATGCCCTCTGTGGTCAATGTTTCAACCCGGGGAACTGTCGATGTAAAGCAGAATCCGATGTTGCGGGACCCATTTTTTAGACGTTTTTTCAACAATGCCCCTAACCAGCCGTTGAAAAGAAAAACCCAGAGTCTGGGTTCTGGGGTAATCATCAATGCCGAAAAAGGCTATGTCATTACCAATAATCATGTTATCGATAAGGCGGATAAAATCACCATTCGGCTTAGTGATGGCCGCAAGTTGACCGCCAAATTAATCGGTTCCGATGCCGCTTCTGATATCGCGATTCTGCAGATTCCCAGCAAGGGGCTGCGTGCTTTGGCTACCGGGAATTCTGACACGTTGCGGGTCGGGGATTATGTAGTCGCCATTGGCAATCCCTTCGGATTGGATCAAACAGCTACTTCAGGCATTGTTAGTGCCAAGGGTCGCAGTGGTCTGGGTATCGAAGGCTATGAGGATTTTATCCAGACTGACGCCTCAATCAACCCCGGTAATTCTGGAGGTGCTCTGGTTAATCTACGGGGTGAGCTGATTGGTTTAAACACAGCCATTCTCGCACCCAGTGGTGGTAATATTGGCATCGGTTTTGCGATTCCGATTAATATGATCAAAAAGATTGTTAGTCAAATCATTGATCATGGAAGTGTCAATCGCGGCCGTCTTGGTGTCTATATTCAAGATCTGACCCCCGAGCTTGCTGATGTCCTGAAACTTAAAATCACCAAGGGTGCTGTAATCACCCAGGTTATTCCGGGGACTGCAGCGGCGACTGCCGGCCTCAAGCAGGGTGATGTCGTAGTCGAAATGAATGGTCGTCCGATCACCAGTTCTTCGGCTTTACGGAACAGTGTTGGGTTAATTCCGGTGGGAGATACTGTGCAACTTAAAATCATTCGAAATGGTACCGAGAAAAGTGTATCGGCGACGATCAAAAAAGCCAAAGCTCAAAAAGACCAGGGAATGGCTTTCAGCGAGCGGCTATCCGGTGCCAGCTTTTCCACCGTCGAGGGCACTTTGCCGGACGGACGCGAAGGAGGTGTTCGCATTGTTGGAGTCAAATCAGGTAGTCCGGCGGAACGTGTTGGTCTACGCAAAGATGACGTTATCGTAACCGTCAATCGACAGCGCGTACGTACTCTCGATGATATGCGCCGAGTTTTGAAAGGCTATCAGGGTGCTATTTTGTTTAACATATTGCGTAGGAACGGTGCACTGTTCTTGGTGATCCGCTAGCACGGTCTGCAAGCTCTGGTTTGGAAACGGGCAGCTTGGGCTGCCCGTTTTTTTTGAGCGGTCTTAGACAGCTTCATGGGGGCGCTGTTTTCTTCCTGCAAATTAGAGTACAGTTCGGGTCGTGATGAACCACTTGAGGAGATGTTGAATAATGGCGGACTATCAGATGGCCCCTTCCATTCTATCGGCGGATTTCGCCCACTTGGGTACGGAAGTGAAAAATGTACTCGCTTCCGGTGCCGGGATTGTGCACTTTGATGTTATGGATAATCATTATGTGCCCAATCTTACAATTGGACCTCTAATCTGTCAGGCCCTGCGTAACGATGGGGTTACCGCACCGATCGATGTGCATCTGATGGTCAAGCCGGTGGACAGGATTATTCCCGACTTTGCCAAAGCGGGGGCTACCTATATCACCTTTCATCCTGAAGCGAGCGAACACGTGGATCGGTCGCTGCAGTTGATCCAGGAATGCGGTTGTAAATCAGGGCTGGTATTTAATCCGGCGACGCCATTGGATTATCTTCGTTATGCTATGGATAAAGTCGATATGGTGCTGCTGATGTCGGTCAATCCGGGATTTGGTGGGCAGAAGTTCATTCCCTATGTGCTCGACAAACTGTGTGAGGCCCGGGCAATGATTGATGCCAGTGGTCGTGATATCAGGTTGGAGGTTGATGGTGGCGTCAAAGTGGACAATATTCGGGCGATTGCCGAGGCTGGAGCAGACACCTTTGTGGCCGGTTCCGCTATTTTTGGAGCTGCCAGTGATGCGGATCCACACCGTTATAATTCGGTGATTACCCAAATGATAGGAGCTATAACAAGCATTGCTGTCTAAAAACCGTGACCACAGCTTTCGGGGTCGCTCGTGTGAATATTGAATCTTCTGCTGCAGATCGGACAGTGGAACTGATTATTTTTGATCTTGATGGCACCCTGGTTGACTCTGTGCCGGATCTGGCGCAGGCAGTCAACCATATGTTGGTCGTGCAAGGCAAGGATCGAGTTTCCGAACTGGCGGTTAGACAATGGGTGGGCAATGGAGCCCTTCGCTTACTCAAACGGGCATTAACGGGAACGATGGATGGGGAGCCGAATGCACAGTTGTTAGAAGCGTCCAGGGGCATCTTCTTCGACGCCTATAGCAAGCATCTCTGCGATCGAAGCCGACTTTACCCCGGTGTGGCACAAGTGCTGTCACAATTGCAAGCTGACGGATACCGGATGGCCTGTGTAACGAATAAACCTGCCGCATTCACCTTGCCATTACTGCGGGCATTACATATCGACGGCTATTTTGAAAAAGTGGTCAGTGGTGATTCTCTGGCGGTAAAAAAACCTGACCCGGGGCCATTACTGGCTGTGCTTGAATCTCTGGCAGTGTCAGCAGAGCGCACCATGATGGTAGGTGATTCGATCAGTGACTACAGAGCAGCTCAAGCCAGCGGCATAGCAGTAATATTAGTAACTTATGGCTACCATCAGGGAATGGATCTTCAGCCGTTGGCAGTACACGCCCTGGTAGATGACTTTACCGCACTTCCTACACCGTTGGGAGTTGGCGCAAGTGCTGAAATAAAGTTGTCAAAGTTCCGATGAAGCGAATAGTTGCCTGATTGCGCACAATTCTATTCACCCATAGTTTCGACCTCGGAGTCAACTGATGTTTATTACCCAAACCCATTTCCATGAGTATGCTGAACAGGGTTTTAATCTGGCCCCGGTAAGTCGGGAAGTCCTGGCTGATCTGGATACTCCAGTCAGTACCTATATGAAACTTGCTGCCGGCCCGTACAGCTACCTATTCGAGTCTGTTCAGGGTGGTGAGAAGTGGGGGCGTTATTCAATTATCGGTTTACCAGCAAAAGAAATCCTCAAGGTAGTAGGGCAACGGGTCATCATTGAACGCGATGGGGTAGTGACTGATGATTTTACCTGCGAAGATCCTCTTGAGGCCATCGATCGCTATCAACACCGTTTTCGGGTGCCACAGATTGATGGGTTGCCCAAGTTCACTGGAGGCCTGGTTGGGTATTTTGGCTACGATACGATCCGTTATATCGAACCGCACCTTGGGCTAAGCCACAAACCTGACCCGGTTGATGCACCCGATATATTGCTTCTTGTTTCAGAGGAAGTTATAGTTTTTGACAATCTCAGCGGTCGTTTACATGTGATTGTTCATGCAAATCCTCAGCTTAAAAATACCTATGAACAGGCCTTGAGGCGTGTCGATGAATTGGTATTACGCCTGGCAGAGGCGGTTCGGCCACCCGCTGTTCAAGCGGTGGCAGCCTCACCTGTAGGGGAGAGCTATGAGGCAGGTTTTGAGTGTGAGGAATTTAAACTGGCGGTGGAAAAGTGCCGTCAATACATCTACAACGGTGATATTTTTCAAGTCGTATTGTCGCAGCGCTTGTCAATTCCATTCTTCGCCCCACCGCTCAATTTGTATCGGGCGCTGAGGACGGTCAACCCATCCCCCTACATGTATTTTCTGGATCTCGATGGCTTACAAATTGTCGGTTCCTCACCAGAGATCCTGGTGCGACTGGAAGATGGGGAAGTGACGGTGCGGCCGATTGCAGGTACCCGACCGCGTGGCCGGAATGGGGATGAAGATCAAAGCCTGGAACAGGAACTGTTGTCGGATCCCAAAGAATTGGCGGAGCACCTGATGCTTGTCGACCTGGGCCGCAATGATGTCGGGCGGGTCGCTGCCACGGGAACAGTGCGTTTGACCGAGAAAATGATTATCGAG
>DRJH01000426.1 GCA_011052285.1 Gammaproteobacteria bacterium | reverse complement strand
CCGGTTTGAACCAAGGTGAGAATTTCTGCCATTTCATCCAGGGTTCCGAAACCACCGGGCATTACTACATAGGCCGATGCATATTTTACAAACATCACTTTTCGGGAAAAAAAGTGTCGAAAAGTGATGCTGATATCCTGGTAGGGATTGGTATGTTGCTCATGAGGTAACTGGATATTGAGGCCCACACTGGGTGATTTGCCAGCATAGGCGCCCTTGTTGGCAGCTTCCATAAGCCCGGGGCCACCACCACTGACGACGGCAAATCCCGCATCGGATAGACAGCGGGAAATTTTTTCAGTCAACGCATAGTAGGGATGTCCGGGTGAAATACGAGCCGAACCAAAGATACTGACCGAAGGATGGATACGTACCAGCTTCTCAAAACCCTCGACAAATTCTGCCATAATTTGGAATATCTTCCAGGACTCCTGTGACAGATAGGCGGAGGAAGTGGCATAAGGATCATGAGACTTGGGTGGAAAATTTAAAAAAACCATTGTACCTCCGGTTATTGGTATAAAGCATGTACCAGTGGAGAATCTGGTCAGCCACTGGAAGTCTAAACGATCGACCAAAAAATTGGTATGTGCAAGGCCTGGTAACAGAACCTCCAGCCAACATACAAATAGAGCTGACAACGTGTTGTTTTGGAATGATCTTGGTCGTATGGCTGACGGAATGAGGGCTGCTGTACGAGATCAAAAGGGTTTATTATTTGGTTTCTTATTGGTTTATAATGATATAGTTTATGGAGGTGGAGGCTTGGACAGGCTCCTGAAGCCGGAATAAAAAAGGCGATCAAGAGGCCGTTTTGCGAGTTAATCTGAATAAAATTTTTCCGTTTCTGGGCTGGATGAAAGAGCTCAACACGGATTGCATGAAAGTTGACTTTACGGCTGGATTGACAGGGGCAATTGTTGTTTTGCCCCAAGGCGTGGCATTTGCAACAATCGCCGGAATGCCCCCTGAATATGGCCTATATGCCGGTGTAGTACCGGCCATAGTAGCTGCTCTGTTTGGGTCTTCCCGGGTTCTGGTGTCCGGGCCAACGACTGCAGCTTCGGTGGTTTTATTTTCGGTTTTAAGCGCACATTTTCAACCGGGAACGGTTAATTATGTCCAACTGGCACTAACCCTGACGTTCATGGTAGGTGTCATTGAGCTAGTTATGGGCTTGGCACGTTTGGGCGCATTGGTTAACTTCATCTCTCATTCCGTGATCGTCGGTTTTACTGCAGGTGCTGCGATCATTATTTTCAGCAAACAATTGAAAAATTTTTTTGGCGTTGATATTCCTCGTGGTGGAAATTTGCTGGATACGCTATCTTATTTTTTCCAACAGCTGTCACAGATCAATCCTTATATCACTGCAGTGGGTCTGGTTACACTACTCAGTGGTATTTTAGTCAAGAAATATTTCCCAAAATGGCCTTATATGATTCTGTCCATGGTTTTTGGCAGCGTCCTGGGCTTGCTGCTGGATCAGGTTCTCGGCCCACAAATAACTGAGATCAAAACTGTTGGTGCCCTGCCTGCTAGTCTACCGCCACTTTCGAAGCCGGATTTCTCCTTGACCACCATTAAGGAGATGGCGCCGGCAGCACTGGCGGTGACACTGTTTGCTCTGACAGAAGCATTGTCAATCGGTCGTGCTCTAGGTGCCAAAACAGGGCAACGAATTGATGGTAGCCAGGAATTTATCGGCCAAGGTCTTTCCAATATTATTGGCAGTTTTTTTTCCGCCTATGTCGCAACCGGCTCGTTCAATCGTAGTGCTTTAAACTTTCAGGTCGGCGCCATTACCCCAATGGCGGCAGTTTTTGCTGGCGGCTTGCTGGCGATAATTATTTTACTGATTGCACCCTTAGCGAGTTATCTGCCCAACGCGGCCATGGGTGGTATTTTATTCATGGTGGCTTGGGGCCTGATTGATTTCAAGGAAATAAAGCATATTTTCCGCGCCGGAAAAAGGGAAACATCGATATTCGGAGTGACTTTCCTGGGGGCTTTATTTCTGGATCTCGAATTTTCCATTTTAGCTGGGATCTTACTATCATTGATTATCTACCTGATTCAAGTGGCAAATCCCAGGATCGTCGTCAGAACCCCGGACCCGCGACTACCGGGGCGTCGCTTTGTTACCGACCCTGCGTTACCGGAATGCCCTCAAGTCAAATTTGTGCGTATCGATGGCTCGTTATTTTTTGGTAGTATCTCTCATGTTCAGGACGTGTTTGATGATTTGCACAGCAACAACTGGCGCCAAAAACATCTGGCCCTGGTTTGTGAGGGGATTAATTTTGCTGATTATGCTGGGACTGAACTGCTCGCTCACGAGGCCATCAAGCGTGATGCGGAAGGTGGTGGCGTCTATCTTATCCACGTTAAGGAGGGGTTGTGGAACCCGCTGGACCGTACCGGTGCGCTGGACACCATTTCTGCAAATCACGTTTTTCAATCCAAAAAGGCAGCACTGCATGGGATCTACCAGAAACTGAACAAGGATATTTGTCGTCGCTGTGATAAACGTATCTTCTTGGAATGTCAGAAAGTTACCACCACCTTACCGGACGACGCCTGAACCTATGATGCCTAAGCCTATAGTATTTGGGTAAAACTAGATTATTAACCCACCGTACCCTATCGTGGAGACAGCCATTGTTACTATTAAGTAGAGCTTTTCGTCCTTTTTTTCTGCTGACGTTGTGCTGGGGGCTGCTGGCATTGATATTGTGGCTGCTGTTCTTAAATGGAATTTTAGTGTCAGGATGGCTACAGATTCCCAGCGTATTGTGGCATGGCCGGGCTATGATATTTGCCTATGGCGCAGCCGTAGTGTGTGGATTTCTATTGACCGCAGCCAGCAACTGGAGTGGTCGACCCACCCTGCAGGGTGGCCCCTTACTGTTGATTGCCACGGCCTGGGTGGTGTCGCGTATCGGCCCCTGGATCGGCTCGCCTGCGGGATGGTTACTGGCACTGGTGGCGGATGGTATCTTCTGGGGCGGCTTTATTATCGGTTTGTCAAGGCCATTGCTGGCAACTAAAGATACTAAAAATTTCTGGACTTTTGTTCCAAAATTGGTGGTATTCGCACTTGCTGCTATCGGTTTTGACAGCGGGGGACTGTCGGCGACAGTCGCACCTTGGCAATCCACCCTGTTGTTACTTGGACTACTGATGATGGTGGCAATTATTATTGCTATGGGCATCCGGATCATTCCTTTTTTTATCAGCCAGGCCTTGCAAATAAAATTTCCACCACGTCATTTTGGGGCCGAAGAAGTGATCGATCTGATCGCAATGAGCGGTTTTGTGATTAGCCTGTTGTTGTGGCCAAATAATCCGATCGTCACGATTTGTGCGGTGGTGGCTGTGGTCGTTAATGGGCGTCGATTATGGCGCTGGTATGATCCGGCAATCTGGCAACGGCCCATGTTATGGATCCTCTTTCTGGGATTTGCCAGTCTGCTACTGGGCATACTATTGCTTGGATTCACTGCGATTGCCTGGGTACCTTACTACCCCGCATTGCATGCCCTGGCCTACGGTGGTGTCGGTCTGATGACCGTAGGGATGATGGTCCGGGTCAGTCTCGGCCATACCGGCAGGAGTGTGTTGCAGGCACCACCGCAGGCAACAGCAGCATTTGTGGCGCTGGTTGGCGGTACTGTACTACGCGTCGCTGGCCCCTGGCTGGATCCTGCCCACACACCACACTACCTTATGTATGCTGGACTGCTATGGATTCTGGCCATGGCCCTGCTATTGTGGCTGCTGTTGCCGATACTGCTGCGTCCCAGAGTCTAGGAGGCTGCTCTGACCATCGCCTGGCTTGTAGTCAGGTCAGAAACTGCTGCAGCAGTATTTCGCGCTGCTCATGAACACGTTTTGCGTTTTCTCTTTTCACCGGTCCAAAGCCGCGAGCCTGTCGCTGCAGGCTGAAAAGATCCACTGCCAGTGCATGATTGGTGGGACTAAGCCGGTCCTGAACAGTTTTGAATAGTGCGGTGAATTCCCGTAGTTGCGTATTGTGAAATTTCCGTTCTGCAGTATAGCGAAATGGATCCAGCCATGTTCCGCGTAGTGGCCGCAACCAGGCCAGTACGTGGAACAGCGGTATTATCCAGGATCCATAACCGCGTTTTAGTGGCCTATTGTGTTGGTTTGTATTCAATAAAGGCACGGCCAGGTGAACGCGCAGATGCGCCTTGCCGGTAAAGGTTTTTGACAATGCCGCGTGGAATGTGTGGCTAATGAATAACCGCGCGACCTCATATTCATCCTTGTGCGCAAGCAGGTGGTAGTACTGATCAGCGAAGGCGATGCCCAGGCTGGTCGCCCCCGGGACGTGCGCTTGTTCACAAGCGCATAGCGTATCAACAGTTTGTTGATAGTGATTGGCAAAACGTCGATTCTGATACTGCGTCAGACGCTGTACACGGTCCTTTATCAAGTTCTGCAGGACCTGCTGCGCCTCTTGCTTGGGGTGTTCGCCCGTAACCAAGCCGGCTGTATGCGATACCGCCTGCAGATCCAGGGCGGCTTTACGTCCCCAGTGAAAAGCCTGCTTGTTTTTTTCGATAGCGGTACCATTGAGTTCGATGGCACGCAGTAAAGAGGTTGACTTCAGTGGCAGTTTGCCCAGTTGCCAGGCATAGCCGAGCAGCAGCAGATTGGCGTAGATGGCATGCCCCAACAGCCCTTCAGCCAGCTTTGTCGCAGGCAAGAAGTGGCAGTCCTTGGCTGCTGTGCGAAGCACCTGTTGCATTTTCTGCCCGGGAAAATACAAATCAGGCTGCGGGATAAAACTACTGGGCATATTAGGCTCATCGTTGATCACCGCGCCGCTGCGTTCCGTGGCAAGACGGCTAAGAGCATCTGCTCCTGAAGCAACCGTGATATCAGCGCCCAGCAGCAGGTCAGTACCGGCTAATGGAATTCTTGCGGCCAGGGCGTCATCCTGAGGCTTGTTGATACGAACATGGCTGCTGACTGCCCCGAATTTTTGTGCCAATCCGGTCATATCCAGTACCGTGCAGGCCTGCCCTTCCAGGTGAGCTGCCATCCCCAGCAAGGCACCGAGGGTAACTACACCCGTGCCACCGATGCCGGCAACCAGAATATTCCAGCTGCCTTCAAAATCGGGGAGCACCGGCTCGGGTAATGCTTCAGGCATTTTCACTTGTACGGGTTCAGGGGTCCGCAGATGAACATTTTCCACACTAACAATACTGGGGCAAAACCCTTCCAGGCAGCTATAGTCCTTGTTACAGGCCGACTGATCAATACGGCGTTTGCGCCCCAGTACAGTCTCATCTGGTACGATGGCCATACAGTTGGACACCGTGCTGCAGTCGCCGCAGCCCTCACAGACCTCTTGGTTGATAAACAGAAAACACGTGGGATCTGGCAGTTGGCCACGCTTGCGCTGGCGGCGCTTTTCGGTGGCACACATTTGTTCATAAATAATGGCAGTAACGCCAGGAATATCACGCAATTGTTTTTGCAGTGCTGGTAGTGCCGTGCGGTTATGAACGGTTACTCCAGGGGCCAATCCGGCATCCTTGCCATAGCGCGACGGCTCGTCGGTAACCAGTAACACTTTTTTGACCCCTTCAGCCAGCAACTGATAACTAACGGCAGCCACAGGAATATCGTCAACCGGTTGACCGCCGGTCATTGCCACAGCGCTGTTGTATAAAATCTTGTAGGTGATGTTGACCCCAGCCGCGACGGCTGCGCGGATCGCCAGAATACCGGAATGTAAATAAGTACCATCCCCGATGTTGACAAAAACATGCCGGGTGGCGGTAAAGCAGGACAGACCAATCCAGGAGGCACCTTCTGCGCCCATATGGGTGAAGGTCCGGGTCTGACGATTCATCCAAATGGCCATATAGTGACAACCGATACCGGCGAGTGCCAAGCTGTTTTCCGGCACCCTGGTCGAGGTATTGTGCGGACAACCCGCGCAGAAATATGGAACACGGTCAAGTACAGCGGTTCGCGGTTTTTTTAGCAATCGTTCGAGCGTCTGCAGACGATGCCGTAGCTCGGGGTTCGGATAAAATTGCAGGATACGATGCCCCAAAACCAGTGCGATCTGCGTCGGTGATAACTCGCCACTTGATGGTAGTAATCGGGCTCCATGCTCATCCTGTTTGCCGATAATGACCGGTCTTTCGCTGGCTGGACAGTGATAGAGATGGTCTTTGATCTGCGGTTCTATAACGCCACGTTTTTCCTCCACCACCAACAACAACGGCACGTTACGGGCAAAGTGACGAATTCCTTGTGCCTCAAGCGGCCAACTTAACCCTACTTTATAGAGGCTAATACCGATTGTAGCCGCTTGTTGGCCACTAAGACCGAGCTCATGCAAAGCCTGTAGAACATCCAGATAGGATTTTCCAGTGGTAACAATACCGAGATGAGGCTGTGGGCTCTGCCATACCATCCGATCAAGCTCGTTGGCAACAGCAAAAGCCCGTACAGCCTGCAGTTTTAGATGGTGGAGACGATACTCCTGGGATAGAGGCAGGTCAGGCCAGCGAATATTCAGACCGTCTTCCGGCAGAACGAGCTCCTCCGGTATTTGTCGCTGTAAACGACTACTGTCATAAGATACAGAAGCCGAGGTATCCATGATTTCCGAGGTCGTCTTTAGTCCTACCCAGCAGCCACTATAGCGTGACATAGCCCAACCCGTGAGCCCATAATCCAGCACTTCCTGCAGGCTACTGGGGTTAAGAACCGGAATATTGGCGTCGATAAAGCTATATTCACATTGGTGTGGCAGGGTTGAAGATTTGCAGGTGTGGTCATCCCCCGCTACGGCCAGTATTCCACCCAAGGCAGCAGTACCCGCCGCATTGGCATGTTTGAAAACGTCACCGCAGCGATCCACGCCCGGGCCTTTGCCATACCACATTCCAAACACACCATCGACACGCGGGCCGGGAAACAAACCGGTCTGTTGTGTTCCCCACAGGGAGGTGGCAGCCAGATCTTCATTCAATCCCGGCTGAAAGTGAATATGCGCCTCTTCCAGAAATGACTTGGCCTGCCAGAAAGCGGTATCGATTCCACCCAGTGGGGAACCTCGATAACCGGAGACAAAACCAGCGGTATTCAGGCCTGCAGCCCGATCCCGCCGGCTTTGTAACAAGCATAAACGAACCAGTGCCTGCATACCATTGACATAGATCCGATTTTTGTCAAAATGGTATTTATCTTCCAGGTGAGTGTCTGCCAGACGCATCCAAACCAGCCTCAGGGGGCATTTATTTATGGGATCAGATTATTCTATCCCAGAATTTGCAGCGGCTACTGTTACATTGATCGAAATAATTGGTTACAAAAGCTCACACTGTATCACTGCAGGGATTCTATCACTGCAGTAGAGTACTCAACAGGGCTGCAAGGATGTATTGGTATCCACAGGGATGGTGAACAACCGAAGCGTTGAGGCCTTAGTGTTCCGGCCAGGCGATCCGTCTGGTCGGAGCTCTGTTATCGCATAACTGCAAGCCACTCAGGAGGCTGTCTGAGCTGAATTTGACTGGCGGGTCTTGCGCTACAATCAGGGTTGGACCGGGATTTTTTTAGAGATGATTTGTTCGCTGGTCGCCGGCAACAGCAAGATGACAATACGCCGGTTGCGGGCATATTCCTCGACCTTGGTCGTCAGTGGCCGGTACGCACTGTAGCCGACGACACGCAAGCGCTTGGGGTCCACCTTCCTGGAGATCAGATAGCGAACCGCAGAGGCTGATCTGGCCGCGGAAAGTTCCCAGTTACTAGGATAGCGATTGAACTTCGAGTGACTCAGTGGCAATGGATCCGTATGGCCCTCAATACTAATCAGACGGCTGGGAAAAGCATTTAACGCCTGTGCTATCAGGTCCAGTGCAACCTTGCCCTTGCTGGTCAATTCAGCCGAGGCCAGTGCGAACGTGATGTCACTTCCGAGGCGAATGGCAGTGGTGTTATTCTTCATTTGAGAGATTTTGACATTGCTGGAACGCAGGGTTTCCCGGAGGCGGATCTTTACTTGTGCCAGACTGGCCTTGAAACGGGCTCGTTCGGTTCGTAGTTGGGCAACTCGGGATTGCAGTTCCTGAGCTAAATCACGGGTTTCTTTCAAATCCTGGTTTTCCTGTTGCAATGCTTGCAGCCGAGTGGATGCCAGTTTGCGTTTATTTTGTAGTCTGTTGATGGTAGCAACACTGTTAGCCAGTTGTTTTGAGAGCTGCTTTGCGTCGAGCGTGGATTGGCTGGTATTGGCCATTAATTCAGCGCGGCTACTGGCCAGTCGTTTCGAAAGTTGCTCTATATTGCGTTTGTACTGGGCAATATTGGCCGTTAATTCTGCATTTTGCTGCTTGGATAGTTCGGCCTGCTGGCGCAGTGCTTTTTGTTCTTGCAGGAGTTTTTGAACCTGATCTTGAAGTGCCGAGTTGCGCTGTTGCAAATCATTTTTACTGGCCAACACCTGATCACGCTCACTGGACAGCGCCTGTAACGAACCTGTGCTGCCTTTGAGTTTGTTGGTTAGCGTATCCAGACGTTTTTCCAACTGCTGTTTCTGGGTGGATGCACGAGTAAGCTGATCAGCTACTGTCGTGAGTTGTTCCTGTACCTGGGTCAATTGTCCAGTAATGGTAACCACGTGTTTGGCTAATTTAATCTTTTCAGCAGCAAATGCCGTCAGCTGCTGCTGCGAGCGGGACTTTTCACCCTCCAGCGTCGTGATGCGCTTTTTCAGTCGAGCATTTTCCGTAGTTAAAGAAGCCTGGGTGGACTGGTTTTTTGCCACTTCATCACGTACTGACTGCAACAGGTTTTGCTCGGTGGTGAGTTTCGTGTTGATTTGATCTGCTTGTCGGGTGCTGGACCAGAACATACCCCAACCACTGATCGCAGCGATCAACGCCACCACAAAAGCCAACCCCCACAGTTTAGTACTACGCGCAGCTGTAGCCATTCGACAATTCCTCTCGGTTATTCACCAGTGGCTTTCGGATCAGCGGCTTGCTTCGATGTCGCCGTACCAAACCGGCGACACCGACCGGATTGCCTAGGTGATTTATTAGCACATATTCTACGTAGTAGTGTAGCGCTAACCGGTACCCGCGGTAAAGAACCACGATTCAGGTGTAATTACTCTCCTAGCGGCCAAACATGACCTCGGTTCGCAATAGAATTCCCAAAGAAGGCCGATGGTGACGTGTTGCCGGCCAACTTATCCCAGGCCACACCTCGAAAAATAACCAGGGCCGCAACCAAGGCCGCCGATAACGCAAACGAAGTGCAGCCAACTCAAATTTATCCCCTTGCTCCGGGTCGATCTTTGTTCGATAGCGCCCCAATAATTCCAGTGCTATTTCGCGTTTGTTCTGTAAGGCGTGAAACAAGGTTAACTGCAGCAAATGTTCAACTCCATCCCGGGTCGCCTCCCAACGCAGTCGGTGGCTGTAGCGGATGGCAGTATTCTGCTCACGACCCACCAAACGCTGGACGGCAAAGCCCGCTTCATTATCGCCTCCGGACAAGGCAAAATAGCGATAACTATCAAATAAACGCCCGGACCATGGTCCCTGCAGCGGCAAGGTATAGCGCCAGCGCAGGCGGCTGAATGGTTGTAACCTGGTATCATAACGACGTAGTCCGAGGTCTAGTTTGAACTGATTTCGGCCACTGCCCCGCTGCAAAAGGCGTAACATCAGTTGAGTTCCGGTTGTATTCTGCTGGCCTAGATCCGCACCTTCTCGACCAATCCCGCCGATACTTGGCTCCCGATTAAGATTGTCCGTTGTCAGCCAAATACGAAAGCGTTTCCGAAGCGCAGGTAAAACCAGCTTGGCAGAGAAATGTGCACGCATCTTGAAGCCTTCACCTTGTTCCATGCTGTTATCGAGTCGTAACCGGATTCTGGAGCGCGCCTCGTCTTCGGTCACATTATCTGCACCCAGAAAATGATCCAGGCGACGACTGATACTATCAAATTCCAAGCCAAGATCCCGGTGCCAGGAATCCATCTGCCAAATATTTTGTGCCGAGACGGTCTGCGAAAAAACTAGTCCAAGAAAAACTCCAAGCCAGGTCCCTCGATGAGGTAGTTCATCACGATAATAGTTCAGGAAATAAATATCAGACTCCTTTAGTGACTTTTAACCAATCTTGCCAATGGCCGCTCATTGATCGGTAAATGTATCATGGCAGCGGCAACGCCGAGGACAACGCCGGTCCACCACACCCCATTATAGCTACCGGTCATATCATATAGATATCCACCCAACCAAACCCCCATGAAACTACCGACCTGATGGCTGAAAAAGACGATACCAAACAGCGTCGCTACGTAGCGCACACCGAACACCTGCGCCACAATTCCGGAAGTCAGAGGCACGGTCGATAGCCAAAGAACACCTATGGTCGCCGCGAATAAATAAATGGTAAGCTCTGTTTTGGGTGCCAACAACAGTGCGGTAATAACGATCGCACGAGCAAAATAGATAAATGACAAGCCGTAGCGCTTGTTCCAGCGCTGACCGGCTGCACCGGACAGAAAGGACCCGATAATATTGAACACACCGATGATGGCTATGGAATAGGCACCAACCTCAGGGGCCAATCCCAAATCTCTTACATAAGCGGGAAAATGTACGGTAATAAAGGCCACATGAAAGCCACAAACAGAAAAACCCAGGGTCAAGAGCACGAAGCCACGATGGCGCATGGCTTCACGCACCGCCTGCCCCAAACTCTGCTGCTTGACTGATCCTGATACGTCGCCACCGCTAGGCAACACCCAGGCCAGTGGGATAATAATCAGCACTGAAGCCGAAAGAAGTAGCAGCGCCACATACCAGCCAAACTCGGTGATGAACAGTTGCCCCAACGGTGAGAAAAGTACTTGACCGAATGAACCTGCTGCTGTGCCAAGGCCCAACGCCCAGGACCGTCGCTCGGCATTAACCACTTTGGCCATTGCGGCCAACGCAATCGAAAAAGCACTGAATGCGACCCCCAAACCGGTCAAAATACCCGCAAACAGCTGCAGGCCCATCGCTGAACTGGTGGTTGCCATACCCCAGACCCCAGCGCCATACAGCAGTGCTCCGAAACTTAATATCCGACTGGGACCAAAACGATCAGAAAGGGCGCTGGCGAAAGGAACCGCCAGGCCCCATAATAAATTCTGTAACGCCATCGCCAGGGCAAAGGTTTCCCGATCCCAGCCCCGGGCCGCGGTCAACGGCTCTAGAAACAGGCCAAATGTCGAGCGCACACCAAAACCGATCATGGCGATCAGGGAACCGGCGATAATTACCAACACCGGTGTTCGCCATCCATGCTGTTTAATTGCTTCCATAACCAATATATCGAAGTTCTACTGCGTCGTTAACTGGAATAAAATGCCACTACCTGATTAGGGTAGTGGCGAAGCAATCGAACAGGAGCTAATTCTCAATTAATCCACTAGACGGCCTCCTGGCCATTATTCTTTGTCGGGCTCTGTGACATTTTTTTGCATCTTGCCCGCAAATGCCAGCATGAACCGCAAAGCTTGCTGTGTCTCCGGCTTGCCAAGCAAGCTGATCGTTGACATCAGTCCACCACACTTAACCTGGGCGGTTTCCTCAGCCGCCTCATGAATGGCACCGCAGGCCTCGCCAGCGAATTCCGCCAAATGCTCGTTAGCCACATTGCTGACCATGGTTTCGGCCCAAACCACCAGTCGCTCAACCATATTATCCGTCAGCGCCGAACGCCCGGCATGCAACAGGGCTACCACATCAAACAGAGTATCGGTAGCACCGGAACGATGCAATTCAGTAAGGCGGTCGATGATGTGCATGACCGCATCCCGGGTATCTTCATCGTTCAGACGATCCAGCACTTCCAGAGCATTACTGCCGGTGGTCGCCATGCGCTCGACCATGCCGTCAGTCAGTGCTTCGCTTGCCGCCTTGACCAGGCGCAGGGTATTTTCTTGCGTTTCGCTCATGATTACCCCCCTTACAATAAGCCGCGGGCAGACAACCAGTACAAACGATTGTAGGCCAGCTTAAACCAGTGAATCATCTGTGATGGTGCACCAGGATTTGGTGGAGTCTTGTAATCAAACCAGACATAGGTGCCGGTCTTGAGACCTGTTTCCACGAAGCAGAATACCTTGCCATCATAATTGCGTGCCCAACGACCTTCGGTCAATAGTGACACCAGGTTGTCGATCACCGTGTCCGCTTCAAAATGAGCGGTAGAACCTGCCTTGGAGATCGGAATATTGGTGGTATCACCACAGACAAAAACATCGTTCGAGCCTTCGCGCAGCAACTTGTTGCGATCAGTAGGCACCCAACCCCCATCACCTAGTCCGGATTCACTGATAACCTCCGCACCACGATGTGGTGGGATGGTGACCAGTAAATCGTAATCCAGGGTCACACCCTCTTCAGAGGTGATGGTTTTTGCCTGTGGATCGACTTCCCTGGTATTAAAAAAAGTTTCGTATTTAATGCCGGACTCATCCATTGCCGGCTTACACCATTCTGCCACCGGTTCAAGAGCATGCAGACGACCAATGGGATAGGTGTAGGTGATTTGTGATTTATCCCATACCCCCTTTTCCTCCAGAAAATCCTTAAGCATAAAGGTGATTTCCAGTGGAGCAACCGGACACTTATGTGGGGCATTAACGTTGACGACAACTTTACCGCCCGAAAATTCGGCCAGCGCATCACGCATCTTGCGGGCCCCATCCAGATCATAAAGCCAATGTGCACCTTCAGCCATACCAGGAATAGTCTCCGGTACCAACCGCGAGCCGGTGGCAAGAACCAGATAGTCATAGCCATAGACAGCACCGGATGCACAGGTCACTTGCTTGCCCTCAACATCAATATTAGCCGCCGGATCAACGTGAAAGATAATCAACTTGTTGAGAATCTTGCGCTGTTGTCGGAACAACTCACGCTCACGAATTTTCCCGAAAGGTACATACAACAATCCCGGCTGGTACATATGAGTTTCCGAAGTCCCCAGCATGGTGATAGAAACATCACCCTTGCGGATATCGCTACTGATCTGTCGACACAGGCCATTAGCGATAATAGTTCCGGCCAGTCCACCACCAACAATAAGAATTTTCTTTGACATCAGACACCTCCTCATCTAAGGACAGTTAACCAACTACTTCATTTTACGTACGACCACATACCAGTGGCCATCCTTATCTCCTGACTCCACCGTTTCGTGGCCCACTTTGGCTGTCCATTCCGGAACATCTCTGGCCGTACCCTGATCGGTGGAAAGAATTTCAACTTCATCACCCACCTGCAGCAGTTTTAATGCTGCGATCAACTCCATGAGGGGGCCGGGGCAATACGAACCCCGGGCATCGATGATTCTGCGCTCACTCATATCACTTGATTCTCCTGAAACAGTTAGCGATTGCGGGTACGAGTTGGCTATCGCGAACTGGCTTGCCTGATTTGCAAGTCACCAGACAGTCATAGTACATCTTACATCGAAATCAGTTGACCCTGCTCGGCATCGGACAAAAACTTGGTCAAGCCCATCTGACCATCGAAGAGGTCTTCGACCAGATTGCTCTCATCCCACCCCAGGACATCGAGTACCATGGAGCAGGCCCACATGCTCATATCCCCAAGCATCTTGCCTTGGCCGAACATTTCGACCGGATCGGGAGCCTTCTTGGCACAAAGCTGCGTGTTCAACGGGCTATCACCGTAGCGCCCATTACCAAAGGCCCCCTTCTCGAATACCTTGATTGCACCCATGGAAACAAATACATGGACTGGACGTTCCGAGACAGCAGCCACCGAGGCGATCATCGAAGCCAGCTGCAGGGTATCACGGTCATCTGAACTGAGCATGAGGTAGAGTGGTGTACTGGCCATCGAAATTTTCCCCTTGAATGAAACCCCCTGGATGAGAACAACATGATCTGAACACAAGGTTTGACCCAGTGTCAAACAAAGGGAATTTTATGCTTGGATAAAATATCGTTATTCAACCAACAACCAATAGAGCCCATGGGGTCAGGTCTTGCAATACAACATCATGATGTTGTATTGCAAGACCTGACCCCTTTCTTAAGCATGGTAGCAAATGCCGTGCACGTTATCGCTTGACTATACAAAAACCCCTGGCCTTCAAAACACCCCTCGGCCTGCAGAAACTCCTGCTGCTGCTGAGTTTCTATCCCTTCGGCAATCACTTCCAAATCCATGCTCCTGGCAAGAGCAATGATGGAGCGGGTAATTTTGGCGGCATCCACATCCAGCGGCAGGTTACGAACAAAGCTCTGATCAATCTTGATCTTGTCAATCGGCAGCCGATGCAGCTGTAACATGGATGAATAGCCAGTACCAAAATCATCCATCGCCACCTTGAATCCCAGTTCACGGAGTTGCTCAAGACATTTGGCCACTTTATCCGCATCCAGCATCATCATGCTTTCCGTTACTTCCAGTTCCAGCGCAGCCGCTGGGCAACCACTTTGCTGCAATATTGCGGCAATTCCTTCGACCAGGCCCTTTTCATCGAACTGTCTGGCTGACAGATTGACCGCGATCCGCCCCTTGAGTTGGCCTGATGCATACCAGTTCGCGGCATCACTGCAAGCCGTTCGCAATACCCACTCGCCCAAGGCAACGATCAATCCATTGGTTTCTGCCAGAGGAATAAACTTTCCCGGCGGCACCAGGCCCAGTTGTGGATGCTGCCAGCGGACCAGTGCCTCGGCACCGATCACCTCACCACTGTTCAGATCAACCTGAGGCTGGTAATACACCACCAATTGACCTTTTTCGATCGCCTCCCTGAGGCCAGCCTCCAGCATTAGCAGCTCTTGTGCCTGTTGGCCTTCAGCGGCTGAATAATGATGCATTTGGTTGCCACCCGCTTCAAAAGCGCGGTGGGCTGCAGTCTCGGCGTGGTTGAGCAGAGTAGCAACGTCACTGCCGTCCTCCGGGAACTGGGCGATACCAATGCTGGCATGGGGGTAAACGATCTGTTTTGCCACTTCAATTTTTGCACCCACCACGGCGAGTATTTTTCGAGCCAGCTGTGTGGTCCGCGCGGTGGTGACCCGGTGCCGGGTAAGAAGCAGGAATTCATCACCATTGCGGGCCAACACATCATTGCTGCGCAACCCTGTAGACAGCCGGCTAGCCATCTCGGAGAGAATTTCATCGCCGGCAAAATGTCCCAAACCTTCATTGAGTCGCTTGAAACCATCAATGTCAATAACCAGCACAGCCAGTCGTCGGGCAGTCTGCAGGGCCATTTGCAATCGCTTTACGAAATAATCCCGGTTATACAAACCCGTCAGGGGATCGTGCCAGATCAGTTGCTGCAGGTGTTTATCGCGCTCCTGCAAGCGTTGCTGGAGAACGACCCGGTCACTGATATTCCGGGCAGACTCAATGATCCCCACCAGCTCACCTTCAGAATTCCGAAAAGGAGAAGCCGTTAACTCGACAGTATAAGGCTTGTTGTCTGCATCCAGATGTTGATGGATGATGGTCACGGTCGCGCCACTACGTTGAACTTCCCGTAATGGACAAGCTCTGCCCGCCTTATCGCAAGGTTGGGACCTGCGGTGTGAAAGCCAGTGGCAGGTCATCTCTGTGGGCACTGGCTCACTACCCGGCAGGCGCTCTGCACTGGCCTGATTCTGCAGCAAGATCTGGTAGTCAAGACTGATCACCATTAAAGGATCGGGCATGGCATCAATGATCGACTGCAAAAATACCCGCTGCTCATCCGTGATTAGTTCCGCCTCACTTCGCAAAATAATTTCATGCTGCAGCTGGCGCAAACCGGGCATCCAGCGGACAAATCCGATAGCAAGCAATACAAATCCACCTAGATAACCAGGTATTTTTTCGAAAAAAGTCTCAACTGGTGTATTACCCACCACCAGCCAGCTGAGCCCTGGAAAATCATCGGCAATATCCAGTAGTGAGGCAAATAGCAGCAGCACAAAGCCGGTGAAGATCAGGTTCCAGCCGCGTACCTTCCCCATATCTCGATGGACCACGTGCTCCCAAAGTAAAAACCCTACCACAACGCCCAAGACGACCGCATGGACAACCTCCATCATAACAACATCGCTCATGCCGTCTCACCCGAATCGGCGAGGCGCCAGCCTTGACACGCTTCGAACACTGCCACTGTGTTCACACACACGGCTTGGGCAACAGATCATTTCGGGTAGGCATCAAAGCTTCCTCTGCTGGAAAAAAGAAGGGTCAGTTTAGCAAGTAAACGGTTAAAAAAATATGACGCCGATCATTCTGCAGCAATCCCCGCTAACTCCGGGTCTGGCGATATTTTCCTCGTTCCGCTTGGCCCTACCGCCCCAGTCACTCCGAAAACAGCACCAGACTCGCCCTTGATGACGGTAGCGGGAGTTCCTGATCATCCTGAAGACCTTACTCATTAACTTATGCGACATGCGACAAACGACCTTTACCCGTTATTGAGTAGAATGAAATTACTTTGTAGAACAACCGTCACGAAATTTACATCGACCGGACCACAACTAACGGAAACTGCCGCAAGATTCATATTGGCCTGATGCCCGGTTCAAGGTATAGTTCAGCCTTGGTACAGACTGCCGTGGGAGAGATTCAATCCACTGAACGCCAAAGGCGCCAGCTGCCCACAATCGCTCAGGCAAAAGGACCGCAACAGTTACCGACTCTGGAGAGCGCCGCGTTGCAGCCAGCGAAGGGGCAAAGCTCTCAGGCACCAGAACAGAGGGGCGGTGATTCACAAGCCACCGGGCAGGACAGTGCCCGCTATGACCTGAGGAATATACCCATGAGCAACAAAACACCCCTGTATCCTGCGCATCTGGCCGCTGGCGGCAAAGTGGTTGACTTTGCTGGCTGGCAGCTGCCGGTACATTACGGCTCCCAACTCGAGGAACACCACCAGGTCCGCAATGATGCGGGCATGTTTGATGTCTCCCATATGTGTCGACTGCACCTGTCTGGCCAGGATAGTGGTGATTTTCTGCGACACCTGGTGGCCAACAATATCGACAAGCTGACAGAACCTGGCAAAGCCCTTTATACGCCCATGTTGCTACCACAAGGCGGGGTCATCGACGACCTGATCATCTACCGTCTGGATAACAGCAACTATCGAGTGGTGGTCAACGCCGCAACCCGGGAAAAAGACCTGGCCTGGATGTTCAAGCAAGCCATAGCCTTCGATGACGTCAACCTGGCTTTACTCGATGATACCGCCATGATCGCCGTACAAGGACCGCAGGCCCGGGAAAAAACCCTGCAAGTTTTGTCGGATACAGATGCCGTTGTAGCTGCCGGACTCGATCCGTTCTTTGGCGCCGTCACCAGTGACCTGTTTATCGGCCGCACCGGCTACACCGGCGAGGATGGCTTTGAAATCGTCACACCAGCCACCGGGGGTATTGCTATGTGGGACAAATTATTGGCCGCCGGGGTCAAGCCCTGTGGTCTCGGTGCACGTGATACCCTGCGCCTGGAAGCCGGGATGTGTCTGTATGGTCATGACCTCGATGAAACGTCCACCCCCCTGGAATCCGGCATTGCCTGGACCATCGGCTGGCAACCCCAGGATCGTGATTTTATTGGCCGCAGCGCATTGGCACAGCAAAAATCTACCGGTATCCCCCGCCGCCTGGTCGGTTTGCTGCTCGAGGGCAAAGGGGTCCTGCGTGATGGTCAGACCGTACAAACCACAGCGGGTGACGGCCTCATCACCAGCGGTGGTTTTTCCCCCACACTGAACCGGAGCATTGCCCTGGCACGAGTGCCCTGGGACTGTCGGCCGGGGTCGGATTGTTCGGTATTGATTCGCAAGCGACCGCAACCGGCCAGGGTGGTAAAATTCCCTTTTGTACGTAACGGCAAAGCCGTCTGATTGCCGCAATATAACCCCTTTACTCCTTCTTCCCGCACGAGGAACCTTCAAATGAGCGATAATCCTGAACAATTGCGTTATACCGAATCTCACGAATGGCTGCGCCAGCTTGATCACGGCATTGCTGAAGTAGGCATCACAGACCATGCTCAGTCTTTACTCGGCGATATCGTCTATGTAGAGCTGCCTGAAGTCGGCAGTACGCTAACCGCCGGTACGGAAGCCGTAGTGGTGGAATCAGTCAAGGCCGCTTCTGATGCCTATTCTCCGGTGAGTGGTGAAGTCATCGAGGTCAATGAAAGCCTCAATGAAACGCCTGAAATCATTAATCAGGATGCCTTCGGCAAAGGCTGGATTTATCGCCTGAAACTTGCTGATAGCAGCGAAATTGATGCACTGCTCAATGCTGCGGCCTACACGCTTAAGGCCGCTGAGGATGACGATTAGTTACAATCGCCGTTTTGTAGTTCCCACTACCCTGTCAACGAGGTTTCCCCGTGCGCACGCTGATCTGTGGCTCTTTCGCCTATGACAATATTATGGTCTTCCAGGACCGGTTCAAAAATCACATTCTGCCAGAGCAGATTCATATCCTCAATGTCTGTTTCCTGGTTCCGGAGATGCGTCGTGAATTTGGTGGATGTGCCGGCAATATTGCCTATAGCCTGCACAGCCTGGGTGGCCAGCCGGTACCTATGGGTACGGTAGGCAAGGATTTTTCAGCCTATCAGCAGTGGCTCAACGACCACGAAATTGAGCAACACTGCATCCGGGAAGTTCCTGATGCCTACACCGCACAGGCCTTTATCACTACCGACCTCGATGACAACCAGATTACCGCTTTTCATCCTGGCGCCATGAATTCAGCACATCTTAATACCGTTGCTGATGCAGAACATATCTCGCTCGGTATTGTGTCTCCGGATGGTAAGCAAGCAATGCTCGAGCATGCCGAACAATTCCACCAGGCCGGCATACCTTTTGTGTTCGACCCCGGGCAAGGCCTGCCAATGTTCGACAAGGCATCGCTGCAACACTTCATCGAGCTGGCTGACTACATTACCGTCAACAATTACGAAGGCCATATGCTGGAGCAGAACAGTGGTTTATCTACCGCGACCATTGCCGATAGAGTCAAGGCACTGATCGTAACCCGGGGTGAGCTGGGCTCTCAAATCCATGTTGATGGCAAAATACTGGAAATCCCTTGTGCTCCGGCAAGCCAGACTGTTGACCCAACCGGTTGTGGGGACGCTTACCGTGGTGGTCTGTTGTACGGGATTGGCCATCAGCTCGACTGGCAGGCGACCGGTCAACTCGCAGCCTTGATGGGTGCGATCAAAATTGAAACACCTGGAACACAGAATTATCATACCTCAGCAGACCAGGTCCGCAGCCGGTATCAGCAAGCTTACGGTTCTGCAGACTGGTAATTATTCGGTAGTCTCATGGGAGGCAATCCGCCTTCCGTTGTCCATTGACGATCAGGAGAACGATTTGTGAACCAAAAGCAAGCTATTGATTATGTCGCGGTACTAGGCGCCGGTACCATGGGTTCCGGTATCGCCGCTTTATGTGCTGAAGCTGGCTGCCAGGTGCTGCTGCTCGACATCAGTCGTGAAGCTTCTGCACAGGCATTACAGCGCCTGTGCAGCGGTAAAAACCCGGTTCTTGAATCCGCAGCCAGTACGGACCGTATTCACACCGGTAGTTTTGCTGAAGACCTGCACCTGCTCGCGGACTGTGACTGGATTTGTGAAGTGATTGTTGAAGATTTGGTGCTGAAACAAAAACTTCTGCAAAAAGTTGCCGAAGTCCGCAAAGACACTGCCGTCATCAGCACCAACACCTCGGGTATCCCGCTACGGGATATCTGCGCAAGACTACCCCTGTCGATGCGCCAACACATGGCGGTGACCCATTTTTTCAATCCGGTGAAGTTTATGCGCCTGCTGGAGCTGGTCCCAAGTGCTGATGCCGAGCCTGAGGTCATCACAGAGCTGGCCCAATTCTGCCGTAATCGCCTTGGCAAAGGTATCGTCCACGCCAAAGATACCGTTAATTTTATCGGCAACCGGGTGGGGTGCTTCTGGATTCTGTCGGGGCTCGCCGCTGGCAAACAAGCCCGGGCTGAAGGCCTTGACCTGGAAACCATTGATGCGCTGCTTGGTGCCCCGGTCGGTCTGCCGAAAACCGGCTTATATGGCCTGGTTGATCTGATCGGCCTGGATGTGATGCAGCTGGTGGGATTGAATCTTAAAGCCAATCTGCCGAGCAATGACCCTGGCTTAACCTATGCAGACTTACCCGCCGAAGAACAGGCTATGCTGGATCGGGGCCAACTGGGGCGCAAGTCCGGAGGCGGTTATTATCGGCTGTTACGTCATGCAGATGGTAGCAAATCCATGGAAGTCTACAATCCAGACCAGGATAGCTGGCGGG
>DRJH01000425.1 GCA_011052285.1 Gammaproteobacteria bacterium | reverse complement strand
GACTTTACGGTCGAGCGCCTGGCCCGGCTGTTGCGTAATTTTTCCGTTGATCGGGCGTCTTTGCTGACCTTGGCCACAGCAGCCAGTCAATGTGCGCACCCGGATGCTACACAACGGGTGGCAGCAGCATGCCTGGAGGTGTTGCATGCGTGATCGGGTCAAATTGGTGCATTTTGTGGGTATCGGTGGCGCCGGAATGAGCGGTATTGCCGAGGTCTTGCTAAATCTTGGGTATCAGGTTTCGGGTTCGGATACGCAAGACAGCACGGTAACCCGTCATTTGCAGTCACTTGGTGCACGCGTACATCATGGCCACCATGCAGATGTAGTCGCCGGTACCGACGTTATCGTGGTGTCGACAGCAATCGCTGTGGATAACCCGGAGGTTCTGGCTGCCACAAAACTCCGGATTCCTGTAGTCAGACGTGCTGAAATGCTCGGTGAATTGATGCGTTTTCAAAAAGGAATCGCGATTGCCGGTACTCACGGCAAGACCACGACAACCAGCCTCGTAGCCAGTGTACTGGCACAGGGCGGACTGGATCCGACCATCGTTGTTGGGGGCTTGGTACACAGTATCGACAGTCATGCCCGGCTCGGAAGTGGAGATTACCTGGTCGCAGAGGCCGATGAAAGTGATGGTTCTTTTGTGCATCTGTTTCCACAGATTGCGGTGGTGACCAATATCGATCGTGACCATATGGCGAGCTATGGGGGTGATTTTGAACGACTCAAGCAAGCCTTTATGCAATTTCTGCACAACCTGCCATTCTATGGTCTGGCAGTACTTTGTGTTGATGATCCGGTATTGGCAGCGCTGGCGAGCAAGATTCGCAAGCCCATACTGACGTACGGCACCTGTGCACATGCCGATATTGTGGTCAGTGACATCCATCAGCAGGGCTGGCATACGCAATTTTCGGTGCAGCGTGCCGGCAAGCCTAAGCTGTCGCTGCAATTGCCTATGCCGGGACGGCATAATGTCCTGAATGCGGTTGCTGCGGTTGCTGTCGCCGATACCCTGGGGATCGCGGATACGGCGATTACCGAGGCTCTGGTCGGGTTTGAGGGAATTGACAGACGCTTTCAGCTGCGAGGTGAAATCCATCTGGCGTTGGGTACGGTCTTGTGGGTAGATGACTACGCCCACCACCCCAGTGAGTTGGCAGCAACATTACAGGCAGCCAGGGACAGCTGGCCGCAACAGCGACGGGTGATTTTATTTCAGCCGCACCGTTATAGTCGGACCCGGGATTTGCTGGATGACTTCAGTCTGGTTCTGGCCCAGGAGACACCATTGCTGATCACCGAGGTGTATCCAGCCGGGGAATCGCCCCTGCAGGGTGCCGATGGTCGGGCTTTATGTCGTGCGATCAGGGCCCGAGGCCAGGTTGAACCGGTTTTTGTCGACAAGCTGGAACAGGCTCCGGCATTGTTGCGTGCCCTGTTGCAGCCCGATGATGTCTTGTTGACATTGGGTGCTGGCAATATTGCCAGTGTCGGTGTGGCTCTTCAGCACTCTGGGGAAGCCCCATTATGATGACGACCCGGTGCCACCATAGCATGACGAAGTTTGCTGGCCTGCGGGGGTTATTGCAGGTTGACGAGCCGATGTCCAGGCACTGTAGTTGGCGTGCCGGCGGCTTGGCAGCCCTCTATTTCCAACCTGCTGATCGTGCAGATGTTAGCCATTTTCTGCAGCAAATCGATCCACAAATGCCCGTGTACTGGGTGGGCTTGGGAAGTAATTTGCTGGTTCGTGATGGGGGTTTTGATGGGGCCGTTATCAATACCCGGAGGCTGAATAGTATTGTTCAGTCAGGGTCGGAACAGGTGCTGGTCGAGGCCGGCGTCAGTGCCGCAAAGGTGGCCCGATTTACTGCGGACCGGGCACTCGGTGGTGTGGAATTTCTAGCCGGGATTCCCGGAACGATGGGGGGTGCGCTGGCTATGAATGCCGGGGCTTTCGGTGCTGAAACCTGGTCCTTCGTCGAGGTGGTGGAAACGGTGGGTTCAGATGGCCATTGCCACTGGCGTATGACAGAGGAGTTTTCCATCGGCTACCGTAGTGTTCAGGGTCTGCCGGGTGAAGGATTTTTGCAAGCCAGGTTACGCCTGCAACCCTCGACTACAGATGCGTGCCGAGAGCGCATCAGAGCGTTACTGGCCGATCGGGCCGGTAGCCAGCCGATACAGCAGGCCTGTGCCGGTTCGGTATTTCGCAACCCTCAGGGCGATTATGCGGGGCGGCTGATTGAGGCGGCCGGACTCAAGGGCCAGCGATGTGGGGGTGCTACCGTTTCGCCCCGGCATGCCAACTTTATCGTTAATGATCACCAGGCCAGTGCGGCGGATATTGAAACTTTGATAACCCAGGTAGCAGACACCGTGGCGGAACATTTTGGTATTCGCCTGCAAGCTGAAGTCAAGATTATCGGTGGTGCCTCGTCATGAAACTGTCACTGCATACGATACCTGTGCAGGTCACATTGAATACTTCTCAGGGACCAATTGTTGCGTTGTCACGGCGTACAGGAAAGGGTAGGGGCAAGAAGGCTAAGGCTAAGTCATCAGGTAACAAGCTGCCGGGTTCCGTGCTGGTAGTCAGTTTTACCCTGTTGGCTTTGGTGTTGACAGCCGTAGTGTTGGATCAATTGTTGGATCCTGGAGTTTTTCGGATTCAGTCGGTACGGGTTGTCGGTAATTTCGATCACCTTAAAACCTCCACGTTAAAGAATGTGGTCAGTCCGCTGATAAAAGATAATTTTTTTGCCATTGATCTGAACCATGTACGACAACGGCTACTGGCATTGCCGTGGGTGGATGATGTCGTGGTTCGCAGAGTCTGGCCAAGAACGATTGAGCTGGCCGTCCGGGAAACCCGGATTCTGACCCGTTGGGGGCAGCGAAAATGGTTAAGTAACCGTGGCATGGTCATTACACTGCCGGGGCAAGTGCAAGACGGGCTGCCGATGTTACAGGGTCCGGAGCGTACGTCTAAACAGGTGCTGGCGGCTTATTTGCGATGGGATCGTGCCCTGGGCGCAGTGGGTTTGCGAATTGTGGGGTTGCAATTGCGCAAAAGAGGCTCGTGGACGGTGCGAGTGGTTACCAGCAAAGGCCAGGACTCTGAACTTGTGATCCGCCTTGGCAGAGACCAGGTCGATCAGAGATTGCTAAGATTTGTGCATTGGTATTCTCTGTTGCTGCAGTCATTAGCGGCCAAACCGGCCTATATCGACATGCGTTATCCCAATGGATTTGCCTTGGGACCACGAAGAACTCCAAGGCAGAAAAAAGGTTGAATATGGTGAAAAAGCATCGAAATCGTAATGCAGACGAACGGCTGATCGTTGGTCTGGATGTCGGTACTTCGAAAATATTAGCGATTGTCGGAGAAGTTTCTGCCGATGGTAAGGTCGAGATCATTGGTACCGGCCATCATCCTGCCAAGGGATTGCGCCGTGGCGTAGTGGCCAATATCGAGTCCACAGTGCTATCGATGCAACGGGCAATCGAAGAAGCCGAGTTGATGGCTGGTTGTCAGATTGACTCGGTGTATGCCGGTATCGCCGGCTCCCATATCAGTAGTATGAATTCCCACGGTGTGGTGGCGATTCGTGATCGGGAAGTGCGCCAGGATGACATCGATCGGGTTATCGAGGCAGCCAAGGCCCTGGCGATACCCAATGACCAACGAATCCTGCATGTGATTCCCCAGGAGTTCATTATTGACGGACAGGAAGGGATTCGTGAGCCAATCGGCATGTGCGGAATCCGCCTGGAAACACGGGTGCACATCGTCTCCGGGGCGGTCAGTGCGGCCCAAAATATTGTCAAATGTATTCATCGCTGTGGTTTGGAAGTCGATAGCCTGATACTCGAACAGCTGGGTTCGAGTTGTTCGGTGCTCACCGAGGACGAAAAAGACCTGGGTATCTGCATGATTGATATCGGAGGCGGGACCACGGATATGGCTGTTTTTACCGAAGGAGCGATCCGGCATACCGCCGTTATTCCTATTGCCGGTGACCAGGTGACCAATGATATCGCTGTAGCATTGCGTACACCCTCTCATGCGGCCGAAGATATCAAGAAGCGGTTCGGTTGCGCTCTGATTCAGTTGACCAATCATGAGGACATGATTGACACCCCGAGTGTCGGTGATCGACCGTCGCGAAAACTTTCTCACCAGACGCTGGCCGAAGTGATCGAACCTCGGGTTGAAGAGCTCTTCGGGCTGGCTTTGGCTGAACTTCGGCGTAGTGGTTTTGAAGATATATTGGGTGCCGGTGTGGTACTGACCGGTGGCAGCAGCAAGATGTACGGCATGGTGGAACTGGCTGAAGAGGTCTTTCATATGCCGGTACGGGTCGGGGTGCCACAGTATGTGGGTGGCTTGAGTGAAGTCATCCGCAATCCGGTGTATTCAACCGGAGTTGGCCTCATCCTTTTTGGCAAGGAATTGCGTGAGCGGGAACGCAATCAGGCGCCAGCCAGACCTTTGCGCCTGCATTCGGTGTGGGAACGCATGCGCTCCTGGTTTCGGGGAGGGTTTTAGCGTGATCAAGATGGTGGTGTTTGGGAGTAAAAAGGTTGGGCAGTACGGTGACAGTGGTGATTTATTGATGGGCAACAAGACCGGAGGTGGAATATGTTCGAGTTAGTCAGTCCAGTTGGACAGCAGGAAGTGATTAAGGTGGTGGGTGTGGGTGGTGGTGGCTGCAATGCGGTCGATTATATGGTGGAGTGTGGTATCGAAGGCGTTGAGTTCATTAGCGCCAACACCGATATCAAGGTTTTGAACAGGACTTTGGCACCGGCATCATTACAGCTTGGCGAAGCCTTGACCCGTGGTTTGGGAGCAGGTGCAAATCCGGATATCGGACGACAGGCTGCGATGGAAAATCGAGATCGAATCGCCGAGGCACTGGCCGATTCAGACATGGTATTTATTACCGCAGGAATGGGTGGCGGTACGGGGACCGGAGCGGCACCGGTGATCGCCCAGCTGGCCAAAGAGCAGGGCATTTTGACCGTGGCAGTGGTGACCAAGCCGTTTGCCTTTGAGGGCAGTCGCCGGATGCAGATTGCCGAAGCTGGGATTACGGAACTGACCCGTGTGGTGGATTCTTTGATTACCATTCCGAATGAAAAACTGACCCATGTGTTAGCTAAGCAGATTACTCTGCAAAATGCTTTTGTCGCAGCGAATCAGGTATTGTTTAATGCCGTGCACGGTATCTCCGATCTCATCACGCACCCGGGGATGATTAACATTGATTTTGCCGATGTGCGGACCGTCATGTCCGAAACGGGTATGGCCATGATGGGTTCAGCGGTTGCCAGCGGTAAGGATCGTGCCACTGAGGCGGCACGATCGGCTGTCTCAAGTCCGCTACTGGAGGATATCGACATTTCCGGAGCACGAGGAATTTTGGTAAATGTGACTGCAGGCCCGGATCTCGGATTGACAGAATTTACTGATATTGGTGAGGTGGTTAAAGAGTATGCTTGTGATGATGCCATGATTATTATTGGTACAGCGGTGGATGAAGAGATGACCGATGAAATGCGGGTTACCCTGGTTGCGACTGGTATTGGTGAGAGTAAAAAACAAGAGCTACCCACAAAAGAGCATGTAAAAACCACGAGCACTTACCGGGTGTTACAAGGTGGTGCTGCAGCAGTTGGTGCTGATTTCGCCAGTCTCGATGTGCCAGCTGTAATCCGGTCAAATCCAGCTGCGGTACGTACCAGCAGTGAGCGAGCACAGTGCGGACCTTATGATGACAATGATGCGGAACGTTTCGAAATTCCGGCCTTTTTGCGTAATCGAAGGGCTGACTGATGGGGTCATTGTGAAAATTTTAGAATAAATGGGAATAAATAGGATATTCAAAATGGTAAATTTCGTGTAGGATCTGTGGTTCGAGAAGGGGTTGCGTAGATAACCCGTCAAGAGCGATAAAAATACCGTATACCTCACAGAGTCTTAAACTATGATTCAACAAAAGACGCTTAAAAACGTCATTCGGGCGACTGGTGTCGGTTTGCATACCGGTGAGAAGGTCTACCTGACGTTACGGCCGGCGGCGGTCAATACCGGTATCGTGTTTCGACGTACAGATCTCGACCCCGCTGTCGATGTCAAAGCTTGTCCTGAAAATGTCACCGATACCCGCCTGTCCACCACCATTGAAGCCGAAGGAGTGAAAATCTCCACCGTGGAGCACCTGATGTCGGCATTTGCCGGGTTGGGGATCGACAACGCCTATGTCGATCTGACGGCCCCGGAAGTGCCGATTATGGACGGTAGTGCCGGGCCGTTTGTTTTTCTGATTCAGTCTGCAGGGGTGGCCACCCAGGCAACTCCCAAGCAATTTTTTCGCATTAAAAAACCATTTGAGGTTCGTGAAGGGGATAAATGGGTCCGATTTGCCCCTTTTGAGGGGTTTAAGGTCAGTTTTTCGATTGATTTTGACCACCCAATCTTCAAGGATACCGAGCAGGTTGCTTCCGTTGACTTCTCCACCACCTCCTTCGTCAAGGAAATCAGCCGGGCTCGGACCTTCGGTTTTATGCAGGATCTGGAAGCCTTGCGCAACGTTGGACTGGCGCAAGGTGGTAGTCTCGACAATGCTATCGTCGTTGATTCTTATCATATCCTGAATGAAGATGGGCTGCGCTATCGGGATGAGTTTGTCAAACACAAGGTGTTGGATGCCATCGGTGACCTGTACTTACTGGGCCATCCGCTGATTGGGGAATTCAGTGCTCACAAGTCTGGTCATGCCCTCAATAATCGGTTGTTGCGAGAAGTGATGGCCGATCAGCGCGTCTGGGAGTTGAAGTCGTTTCAGGACCCGGATCTGGCGCCCTCGTTATTAGCGGGTCAGGCGGCTGCAGCCTTCTAGCAGGTCGTTGCAAAAAGCTCTGCGGCACGATGTACGGTGTTACTAATCCGCTCAACACGCCTATACCTGCCTGTGCACTGCGCTTTTTCTTGAATTATTGCCTTATCTCGCACTCACCTGAGACTTTTTCAACAATCTGCCAGGCTGTTCGGGAATAGGAGCCTGCCGCCCTTACGATAGCTACACTATTTGTGTTCGACAGTGAGTGCCAGTCGCAACAAGGCGTTACGCAGTGTCGGGTCCTGAATGGAAGCAGCCAGAGTGCGCATGTCCTGAATGACCTCTGTACTCACGGACTCTTTGCTGGAAACCGGTTGACGTGTCAGTGTTGCGGGCCGCACCTTGGCTTCCACCCCCCGGATATCGGCAAACCCCAATGTGTGAAGCCGAGTCAGCAACATGGCCCGGCTATGATGGATGCGGTTGGCCCAAAGCGCTGAATCTGCCTCAATACTCAGCTGATAATTGCGGATCCACAGCGGCCGACAGTGTAAGGCGAGTTGGTCGTCACAAATCCGGGTCCACTGTACCGTCAATTGTTGTAGTGTAGTAAGTACTTCCCGGGCATTTTGATCCCAGTTAGAAAGCCATTGGGTAAATGGCTTGAAGTCGCCCCGCCTAGTCATGGCAAAAGATCATCATGATTTATGTTACATACCACAAGTATTCACCTCAAATTCTGGAAAAAAGACCTGCAAAGCGGCCTGCCTACGTTACGATTCCTGTTCTCCTGGGGTATCATAGCGACCGGCCGCAAGCCTGTGGTGTTAACCCCCTGGGAATTGACTACAGAATTGACCGCATAGTGTTTGCCACCGAGCCGGGACAGCCTCCTGGGTACAACGGTTGGTATTTAACAAGCAGCGTATAGTCAGGTTGACAGTGTAGATGATAGGAAACGTTATAACCAAAGTTTTTGGTAGCAGAAACCAGCGCCTGATCAAGCGCATGCAAAAACACGTGGACCAGATCAATGCTTTTGAAGATGGTCTGGCAGCGCTGGATGATACCGCGTTGCGGGACAAGACCGGCGAGTTTAAAGAGCGTTTGCAAGCCGGTAGTGATACGCTCGAGAGTCTGTTGCCGGAGGCTTTTGCAGTGGTCCGTGAAGCATCGGTTCGTGTTCTGAAGATGCGTCATTTTGATGTGCAGATGGTCGGCGGTATGGTCTTGCATAACGGCCAGATTGCCGAAATGCGAACGGGTGAAGGCAAGACCCTGGTCGCCACCTTGCCAGCCTATCTCAATGCCTTGACTGGCCAATCGGTACATATCATCACGGTCAATGATTATTTGGCCAGTCGTGATGCCGCATGGATGGGCAAGATACACGAGTTTCTGGGGCTGTCTGTCGGGGTGATTCTGTCCGGGCAGGACAATGAGAGCAAGCGTGTTGCTTATGCGGCAGATATCACTTATGGGACGAATAATGAATTCGGGTTTGATTATCTGCGCGATAACATGGCTTTTTCCGGTGAAGAGCGAGTGCAGCGGGCTCTGTATTTTGCCATTGTCGATGAGGTGGATTCGATCCTGATTGATGAAGCCCGCACACCATTGATTATCTCAGGTCCAGCTGAAGGTGATACTGACCTGTACAACAAAATTGACAAAATTATCCCGCAGCTGACCAAGCAGGAGGACGAAGATGGTCCAGGTGATTATTCTGTGGATGAAAAGGCCAGGCAAGTATTTCTGACGGAGGAGGGCCAGGAACAAGCCGAGAAAAAATTGCTGGAGATCGGTTTGCTGGGTGAGAATTCGAGCCTTTATGAAGTAGGTAATATTGCGTTAATGCATCATGTCAATGCCGCATTGCGAGCTCACACCCTGTTTGCCAGGGATGTGGATTACATGATCCATAACGGCCAGATCGCCATCATCGATGAGTTTACCGGTCGTATGATGTCGGGTCGGCGTTGGTCCGAAGGTTTGCATCAGGCGGTGGAAGCTAAGGAGGGGGTGGAAGTACAGCAGGAAAACCAGACACTAGCTTCGATTACCTTTCAGAATTATTTTCGTTTATACGATAAATTATCCGGCATGACCGGCACTGCAGACACCGAATCGGTAGAGTTCCATCAAATCTATGGACTTGAGGTCGTTGTTGTTCCGACCAATGTGGAGATGATTCGCGAAGATATGTCGGATCTGGTCTATCGTACCCAGAAGGAAAAGTACCATGCTATTTTCGAAACTATACAGGATTGCCGCGAGCGCCAACAGCCCGCACTGGTGGGTACCGCGTCGGTTGAATCTTCCGAATACCTGTCAGGACTCCTCAATAAAGAGTCGATCCAGCACCAGGTGCTAAATGCCAAGCACCATGAAAGTGAAGCGCAGATCATCGCCCAGGCGGGACGCCCGGGTGCGGTCACGATTGCCACCAATATGGCCGGTCGAGGTACCGATATCGTGCTAGGCGGTAATCTGGAAATGGAGTTGGCCGAAGTGACCGACGAGGCTGAGGCTGAAGATCGTAGACAACAGTGGCAACAGCGTCATGAAGCGGTGATTAAAGCGGGTGGTTTGTTTGTTGTCGGTACCGAGCGTAATGAATCCCGGCGGGTGGATAATCAGCTACGAGGGCGTTCCGGACGTCAAGGGGATCCCGGGAGGAGTCGCTTTTACGTTTCCATGGAAGACAATTTGATGAGGATCTTCGGTTCCGAGCGGATTTCTTCGTTAATGCAGAAATTGGGAATGGAGGAAGGCGAGGCAATTGAACATACCTGGGTGACGCGAGCGATTGAAAATGCCCAGAAAAAGATTGAAGGGCGAAACTTCGACATCCGCAAACAATTGCTTGAATATGATGATGTTGCCAATGAGCAGCGAAAAGTAGTGTATCAGCAACGCAATCACTTCATGGAATCGGAGGAAATTAGCGATTTCATCGCTCAGATCCGTACCGAAGTGGTTGCTCAGGTGATCAACCAAAGTATCGCACCCCAAACCCTCGAGGAACAATGGGACCTGGATGGTCTGGAAAATGATTTTCTTGAAAGATTTGCGCTTACGATCCCCGCTCGGCAGTGGTTGGAAGATGATGATCAACTAAATGAGGAGCACTTGCGGGAACGTTTACAGCAGGCTGTCTCGACAGCCTACGCGGAAAAGAGACAACGCTACGGTGATGAGGTGATGCAACATCTTGAAAAAGCGGTGATGTTGCAAGTGCTTGACGGCCAGTGGCGTGAACATCTGGCCAATATGGATCATCTGCGTCAGGGCATTCACTTGCGAGGTTATGCACAAAAGGATCCGAAACAGGAGTTTAAGCGCGAGGCTTTCGAACTGTTCAGCGCCATGCTCGACAGTGTTCGGGTTGAGGCAATTTCAGTACTGTCACGCATGGAAATTCGTGCAGCTGAGGAGGAGGTTGATCACTATGGTCAGCGGCCGGCAGAAGAGTCCATGCAGTTTTTGCATCCTGATGCGGAACAG
>DRJH01000424.1 GCA_011052285.1 Gammaproteobacteria bacterium | reverse complement strand
TCCAGCTTCCACGTCGCCAGCACTGACTACGCTCAAAGATCGGGACCTGGTATTTCGAACCACACCATCAGACGCCTACCAAGGTGCGGTAATGGCCCGTTTGCTAAAATCCAAAGGGATCCATGATATTGCGATTACCTATCTGAATAATGATTATGGCAAAGGGCTTTCCTCGGCACTGGCAAAAAACTTCAAAGCCATTGGTGGTAAAGTTGTAGCTAATGAGGCGCATGAAGATGGTAGGTCTGATTATCGGGCTGAGCTTGGTTCACTGGCCTCGGCCGGATCACAGAATCTGGTGGTATTGGCGCTGGCGGATGGTTCCGGCCAGACCATTTTGCGCCAGGCTGTGGAGAGTGGTGATTTTACTCAGTTTATTGGTGGTGACGGCATGGTCAGCAACAGCCTGATCAAGGCCGTGGGTGCGGATAATCTCAAGACCATGATTGGGACCAAGCCTGGAACGCCGAATATTGCTGGCGCCGGGATTTACGGCAAAGCCGCTAGGGCAGCAGGTCAGGACCCCAACGCAGTGTTTGGTGCGCAAGCTTATGATGCGGCTTTTTTGCTGGCGTTGGCGGTTGAAAAAAATGGTAATAACCACCGCGAGGGGTTATCCAAAGCTCTGCGGGCGATAGCCTCAGCGCCAGGCGAGGTGATTCTGCCGGGTGAGTGGAAAAAGGCCAAGGCACTGCTCAAGGCTGGTAAAGACATCAATTACGAAGGTGCGACTGGCTCCCTGGAGTTTGATGCCGCAGGTGATGTGCCCGGTGTAATTGTGGAAATGGCGATCAAAGATGGTGAATTCAAAATCGTTAAGCAACTGAAGTAAGCTTCAGCTCTGCTGAGAACTGCGGTAAACGCCAATCGGCTAAGTCAGTGAGTGAAAAGCCAGTGAGTGGAAAATAATAGCAGAGGGTAACGTCACCTTTGATGCACCTTTGTGGAGACAACAAATGGACTGGTTAGAAACCGGCTTTTTTGTACCACTGTTGGGCAAGGGTATCGTCTTGTTTCACGCCCACACCGTCTTCGTATATCCTGCCCAGGCAGGCCATTGAGCCGACCATCCCCTGGGCGGCCGCCTTTCGGAACCATTTTATGGCCAGCAGAGGGTCTTTTTCAATTCCTTCTCCCTCCAAATACATAAATCCAAGCCCATGCTGGGCCATGGCTTGATCTTGCTCCGCGGCGGCTTTCATCCATTGCAATGCCTGCTCTTTCTTTTCCGGTGTACCCAGTCCATTTTGTAGAATGATGGCCATTCGGTATTGTGCTTCGGCATTGCCAGCTTGTGCCAGGGGGCTGAGTAGCTGACTGGCACGCCGAAACTCACGGCTTTCGAAGGCAGCAATACCGCTGGCCAAATCCATTGCTGCGTTATCGTTTTCTGTTCCACTCATCTTAAAATTAGCAAAAATTAGGGGGTCAGTGTTTTACTTTGTACTTTAGTTTAATGCACTCGTACAATCAAACCCAGGAGGCTGTCCGAGAATAGAGAGCCTACTGCGGAAATGCTGACTTTTGCCAGATTTTCCCCTGATTCTCGTTAAATACAACCAGTATTCGCCTCAAATCATGAAAAAATCTTCCCCAAAGTAGCTTCCCCTCGCTACGGCTCCTATTCTCGGACAGCCTCCTGATTGTTCGTGGGGTAGAGGGGGGTGTGGTCCCCAACCTGCAACAGACTGCACGTTTTAGCGGCTATGATGGGGGGTGTGAAGTTGCAGGGCAGCGCCTCAGTCCGGACCTATTCGGTATCGAGGTTGCTTCAAATCGTGCAACACCCTTGCCGGTACAAGCAGGCAATCACCTGTTTGACGTGGATGCTATGGCAACGGCCGCTGCTCGGTCAGGATTGGCCGCGCTTGAAGGGGTTCCCGGCCTGAGTCGGGAAAGTCTGGTGTTCACAGCAAGTTTGGTACTACTGCATCTTGGTCGTGCAACCGGGTCGGTGGATGCTGCGGCACAAGTACGCCAAGTTCTCGATGAGGGCTTGGCATTGGCTCGATTCAGGGGTTAATCGATCGCTAGTTTGAGAGCGGAAATCGAGTCTCAGCCAGTTGTTGTTACAGGTAGTTGTGCTGTAATGATTCAGTGTATTTAGACTTTGGTTCAGTACCAGGCTTTTCGCACGGAGAATGTGAGCATATAGATCATATGTGAGCATTCGAGTACGAACACACGCCGTAATGGGATAAAGATGAATACGCTGAATAGTTACGTTGTGCTTATATTTTTCTGCCCAGGCAAGGCAGGATGGCCCGTAGTTGCTGCATCAACCTGCTGAAATCCTCTGGTGTCAGCTGTTGCTGAGCATCTGACATGGCGTGGATTGGGTCAGGATGGACTTCAACAATGATACCATCGGCTCCGGCTGCAGCAGCAGCGAGAGCCATCGGTGCCACCAGATCATGGATACCGGTACCATGGGAAGGGTCAGCGATGATCGGCAAGTGGGAGCGCTGCTTCAAAAAAGCGACTGCATTAAGGTCCAGCATGTTGCGGTAGGAGGTTTCAAAACTACGAACTCCGCGTTCGCATAACATTACCTCGCTATTGCCTCCGTCGAGAAGGTATTCTGCTGCTAACAATAACTCCTCCAGCGTAGCGGATGGACCACGCTTGAGCATCACCGGGGTGCGACAGCTGCCGACGGCTCTGAGTAAGCGATAATTCTGCATGTTGCGGGCACCGATTTGCAGGATATCTGCATATTGGCAGACCAGGTCCACGTCGCTACTGCTGACCACCTCGGTGATGATGGGTAGGCCGGAATCTTTTTTGGCTTGTTGCAGCATTTGCAAGCCTTCCTCTCCCAGGCCCTGAAAGCTGTATGGGCTGGTTCTGGGCTTGAAGGCCCCACCACGCAGGATTTGACCCCCGTACTCGACCACGGCCTCGGCGGCACTTTGCAATTGTTCGGGTGATTCTACGGAACACGGCCCGGCCATGACGACGAAGCGATCACCTCCGATGTTGACGCCATTGATATTTAACACCGTGTTTTCACTTTTAAATTCTCTGCTGACCATTTTATAGCTGCTCAATATTGGCTTGACTTCATCGACAGCCGGAAAAGCAGAAAAATTCAGATTAGCCAGCTTGCGTTCATCGCCGAGTGCGCCGAGTACCGTGCGTTCGATACCGGGCATGTACAGCGGCTTCAGGCCTCTGGCTTCGATCAGTTGCAAAATTTCATCGGCATCGGCTTTGCTGGTTTGTGGTTTCAGGACGATGATCATGATGTTTACTCAGGCAGAAGGTGGCAATAAAAAACCCACATAGTGGGCAGATGTGGGCTGATGGCGTACTGAAATACCGGACGACACTAGCCGCTGGAGGTAAATTGCCACCAGAGACCGAAAAATCGTAGAGATATATAGCGAGATATTTGATCCATGAGTAAGGAGTCTACGAGATATTAACAGCCTGTCAAGCGATTCATGCGGGAGCTGCTGAGCAATCGAAAGCTGTGGTAGATCGGTCCGATAGTATTCAAGTACAGCACAATCAATGCTTAAAAACTGCACAGATTCTCTCAGGATCTGTCTATATCCGGTATAATGGCGGCAACGGACGGCCTCCCAGAGCAAAACAGGGAAGATATATACAGGCATATGTGGAATTTTTTTCATCGACTGGGTTCCCCAGTCTATTTCTATCGTTGGGCCGGTAAGGCCATTCCCTGGTGCTGGGGGGTAACCGCCTTGTTGCTGTTGTCCGGTCTGTATCTTGGCTTGGTCGTGGCTCCGACGGATTATCAGCAGGGTGACAGCTATCGGATTATCTTTATCCACGTGCCCTCAGCCTGGATGTCGATGTTCATCTATGTGGTGATTGCTGTCTGTGGCTTTATTACTTTGGTCTGGCGCATGAAAATGGCCGATGTGATGGCCCGAGCCAGTGCTCCCATCGGTGCCATGTTTACCTTTACAGCCCTGGTCACCGGTTCGCTATGGGGCAAGCCGATGTGGGGGACCTGGTGGATTTGGGATGCCCGCCTGACTTCAGAGTTGGTGCTGCTGTTTTTGTATCTGGGATATATGGCCCTGCTGTCAGCGATCGAAGATCGCAAGATGGCGGCCAGAGCGGGTGCCATACTGGCCCTGGTCGGGGTTATCAATATCCCGATCATCCACTATTCCGTGGATTGGTGGAATACCCTACACCAGGGTTCGACGGTGACAAAATTCAGCAAGCCGTCAATCGATATCAGCATGTTGATTCCCTTGTTGCTGATGGCATTGGCGTTCCAGCTGTACTACTTTTCTGCTGTTATGATGCGTGCCCGCAGCACCCTGTTGATTCAGGAGCGACGTGCGCATTGGGTGCGTGAGCTACCGGAAGTCAACGCGCCATGAGTGAGTTTTTCCGGATGGGTGGCTATGCCTTTTATGTCTGGACCAGCTACGGTGTCGTGGCCCTGGTTATGACCATTGAAGTCATCCATAATGTGCTGCAGCAACGTCGCGAAATCCGTAATCTCAAACGCCAGCTGGCCCACCTTAAAGCCGCTGGTAGCAATGGAGAACACCCCCATGAGAGCAAAACGTAAACGCCGGCTGATCCTGTCCGGATTATTGCTGGTTGGTATTGGTACCGCAGTCACCTTGACCCTGCTGGCGCTGAACAAGAATATCAACTTGTTCTACACACCAACCCAGGTAGAAGCCGGTGAAGCACCGGTCAATCAGTCGATCCGGGTTGGTGGCCTGGTTGAGAAAGGCAGTGTCAGTCGTGATAAAAAAGGCTTGACAGTACGCTTCAAAGTTACCGATACTGCGCGAACTGTTGCTATCGAGTACACCGGCATTTTGCCGGATCTGTTTCGCGAAGGCCAGGGCATTGTCGCACAAGGTCGGTTGAACGAGCGTGGTGTTTTCATCGCCGATACGGTATTGGCCAAGCATGACGAAAACTACATGCCTCCTGAAGTTGCCGATGCTCTGCAAACGGCCAAAGCCATGCGGGTCACCAAGTAACGCGACATAACTTGCGGTAACTGTTTAAGGAAGCAGTCCCCGAGACTGCAGATACAACGCTACGATGTAGCAGCCACGGAGGCACTCATGATCCCAGAACTCGGTAGTTTTGCTCTAATTCTTGCATTGCTGGTCGCCATTCCCCTGTCGATTTTTCCGCTACTCGGTGCCAATCGACAAATACCCGGATGGATTGCTATGGCGCGACCCGCTGCGCGGCTGCAAGCTTTGCTCATGATCATCTCTTTCGCGGCCCTGACCTACGCTTTTGTTACCAATGATTTTTCTGTTCGTTACGTCGCCGCCAATTCCAATTCCCAGTTGCCACTGATCTATCGGGTGTCTGCGGTATGGGGGGGCCATGAAGGTTCTCTGCTGCTTTGGGGAATGATTCTTTCAATATGGGCCGCCATGGTAAGTTTCTTCTCGCGCAGTGTTCCTGAAGATATGGTAGCCCGGGTGCTGGCGGTCATGGGTATGATCAGCGTCGGTTTTCTGCTCTTTATGTTGATGACGTCCAATCCTTTTTTGCGGCTGCTTCCGGCTGCAGCTGAAGGTCGGGATTTAAACCCGTTACTGCAGGATTTAGGCTTAGCACTCCATCCGACAATGCTGTACATGGGTTATGTCGGCTTTTCCGTGGCTTTTGCTTTTGCCATTGCCGCTATGCTGGGTGGACAGCTGGATGCAGCCTGGACCCGCTGGTCGCGACCCTGGACTAATATTGCCTGGGTGTTTCTTACCCTCGGAATCGTCATCGGCAGCTGGTGGGCCTATTACGAACTGGGTTGGGGTGGCTGGTGGTTCTGGGATCCGGTTGAAAATGCCTCATTCATGCCCTGGCTGGTCGGTACTGCATTGATCCATTCTATGGCGGTTACAGAAAAACGAGGCCTGCTCAAATCCTGGACGGTATTGCTGGCAGTATTTACCTTCTCCCTCAGTCTTCTCGGTACCTTCCTGGTTCGCTCTGGCGTGTTGACCTCGGTACATGCTTTTGCCTCTGACCCCAGGCGTGGCATCTTTATTCTGGTTTTCCTGGCGCTGGTAGTCGGTGGTTCGCTGCTGTTGTATGCCATACGGGCTCCGCAGATCCGTAGTCGCGGTACGTTCAGTCTCACCTCCCGTGAAGCCGCACTGCTCCTGAATAATATCTTGCTGGTTACGGTGGCGGCCAGTGTTTTGCTCGGCACCCTCTACCCACTAGTTCTTGATGCGTTGGGTCTGGGCAAGATTTCTGTCGGACCGCCGTACTTTAACAGTGTCTTTGTGCCGCTGACCCTGCCTCTGGGCCTGCTCATTGGTATCGGCATACTGTCACGCTGGAAGCGTGACCGGGCTGCCCGGCTGTTTGCGATGCTACGCTGGCACTTGGTCGCAAGTTTGGCAGTCGGCCTGATATTGCCATTATTTCTCAGCAAGGATTACCAATGGCGTGCTGCGCTGGGATTGAGCACCGCTGTCTGGGTGGCGCTGTCTAATTTTCAGGGGATGGCGGATCGCAACCGCTATGGCAAAAGTTGGCTACGGGTACTGCGGACAACACCACAGGCCTGGTACGGTATGCTGCTGGCACATATCGGTGTGGCGGTTTTCATTGCGGGCGTTACGGTAGCTTCCATCTACAGCATGGATGAAGACGTACGCCTCGCCCCGGGTGATAGCTACACCCTGGCAGGCTACAAAGTACAGTTTGATACCCTGCAGAAGCTGGCCGGTCCCAATTACAGCTCGCAGATGGGTACTTTTACCGTGCGCAGGGACGGCAAGTTGGTTGCTACCTTGCATCCGGAAAAGCGCACCTATGTGAGTTCTTCCCGACCGACGACCGAAGCTGGTATTGATGCCGGCCTGTGGCGTGATTTTTATGTAGCTATGGGTGAACCGATCGGTGATAGCGGTGCCTGGGCCATACGTTTGTATTACAAACCCCTGGTACGTTGGCTGTGGTTTGGTGGTCTGTTTATGGCGTTGGGTGGGCTGCTGGCAGCTTTTGATCGTCGTTATCGACTGGCACGGCGGGTTGTGCCACTGGAGCTGAAAGCCACTGCTACACCTTCCCGAAAACCAACTCCGGCAACGGAGGTCAGCTGATGTCAGGATTACTGCTTCGTGGTCTGATTGCGGGTCTTTTCCTGCAACTGGTATTCCTGCAACCCGGATTCGCCGCTATCGAGGTCCACAAATTTGATAACCCGACCCATGAGAAACAATACAAGACCCTGATTCAGGAATTGCGTTGCCTGGTCTGTCAGAATGAAAATCTTGCTTCATCCAATGCGGATCTGGCCAAGGATTTGCGTCAGAAGATCTACGATATGACCATGCGGGGCAAAGATTCAAAATTTATTATTAATTACATGGTGGCCCGTTATGGTGATTTTATCCTCTATCGCCCACCATTCAAATCGATCACAATTTTATTGTGGACCGGACCACTGCTGATACTACTGCTAAGCCTGTGGATTGCATTCCGGATCATTCGGAGCCGCTCTGATAGCGAGTCCGCTATCAGCAGTGAACAACGACTACAAGTACGTTCCCTTCTCGAACAACAGGATTCGTTATGATTGGATTTTATCTGCTTGCCTTCGCCCTGGTGTTGCTGTCCATGGCAGTACTGATCTGGCCGTTATATCGCCATCGTCAGCTGGACAACATCGACCGCCGGCAGCAAAACATCGATATCGCCCGGGAGCGGCTCGCGGAATTGAAAGCGGATCAGGCCAGCGGCAAGCTCACACAGGAAGGGTTTGAGCAACAGCGCAATGAGTTGGAAGCGACCGTTCTCGAAGATACACTGACGGACGAAACTGTGACTACTGATTTAACACCAGCTCGACACGGTGCACAGCAGATGGTTGCCGTGTTGCTGATAGCCCTGTTATTGCCTGCAGCAGCTGGCTTTTTGTATCTGATTCTGGGCACACCACAGGCCATTGAAGGTATTCCTGTGGCGCAATCACAACAGCAGGCGTCGCCCGAAAAGATTCAGGATATGGTGGTCAAGTTGGCCGCAAAAATGGCCAAAAACCCCAATGATTCAAAAGGTTGGTTCATGTTGGCACGTTCTTATATGGTTCTACAGCAATATCCAGAAGCCATCAAAGCCCTGCAACATGTTCGTGATTTGGAGGGAGATAAACCAGAGGTTCTGGTCAGTTATGCGGACGCTCTTGCTATGACACGAGGCGGTGATCTTAGCGGTGATATAACAGACATGTTAGCTAAAGTGCTACAACAGGATCCGAGTAATGTCGAAGGCCTCTGGCTCAGTGGTATGGCCGCCAGGCAGCGTGGTGATTTCACTTCCGCCCTGAAGTTTTGGCGTCGTACATTGCCTTTGGTGAAGTCTGATGCTCGGGCTTTGGCTCAGTTACAAGATTTGATCCGCCAAACCGAACAAGGCGCTACTCAGTCGGCTGCTGGAAAAACGGCAGCTACCGCCACGGCCGAAAGCCCCAGGCTCACAGTCAAAGTTTCCCTGTCTCCGAAGCTGTTGAATAAGGCTTCACCGGACGACACTGTCTTTATTTATGCACGCGCACTCCAGGGTACACCATTACCCTTGGCTATTGTCCGAAAAAAGGTTTCGGATTTGCCACTGAGTATCATCCTGGATGATTCCATGGCCATGGTGCCATCGGCGTCATTGTCCAAATACTCCAAAGTCCGACTGACTGCAAGGATTACCTTGAGTGGTAAAGCCAAACCCGCCAGTGGCGATCTGATTGGTGAAGTCAGCCCGGTAGCCGTCAATCAAACCGAGCCGATCGAAGTTGTGATTGCCCAGGTGGTGCCGTAATGGGACAAAAGATGAATGCGCTGAATCGTTACAGTATTTTTGTGTATAAACCGCCTCACCCGCCCCCTGTGTCAGGATAACTGTCGTTATTTTCTTTAAAGCTATACCCCGGGCTTATCCCCGAGGCAGGATCCCCATAATCCAGGGTCCGCCCATTCCGGTTAACGTAATGCCTTCACCCGGTCGCAGGCAGGGGTTGGCGCTCATCTTGTGTGTATCGATCACCGTGATCCGACCACCGTTCGCTAACCTGATGATGTTGTTGCAATGGCTCAGGCCCAGAGCATCGGGTTTGCAGTTGGTGTCACTTGCCACGATTCCGATAGCTTGTTCTCCCTTGGCCAGGGTGCGCCCTCGTGCAAACTGCAATAGATACCGCCCACCATGGCCATTATCACTCCATGATGCCAATGCGACATCGCTGGGGATGGGTAATTGACCCGCTTTGTTCTGCCCGTTATCAGCAAAGATATTAGCCGATATCGCGAATAAAATTGCCGCGGCAACGGTGGTTAAAACCCTGTTTGTTGATGCTTTATAATGCATTTCAACTTTTCTCCAGTTTAACATTGAAATTACCAAGGATAATACTTAGTATCATTTAAATATCAGTAGTTTAAGTATACGCTCTTGGAGATATTTGGTATAGTCACCCGGTAGTACAACAGCGATTATAATTGTGGCAAATGTTGTTCCGTGGGAGAATCATGAAGGTTTTCTCAGGATGCCGGGTACAGCAATGAAAATGAGCAGTGGGCAGTTAGCCGAACGCGTCGTCGGTGATGCGGCGTGGACTTGTTTGTTACTGGGTCACAGTGTTTTGTTATTTTGGACGTTCAGGCATGCTGGCTGGGCTGGGCGTGAAACCATGATAACTGTTGGTGTAGTTTCACCACATCGCCGACAATGACCAGAGTTGGGGCTTTGACGGAATGGTTTTGCACCAGGTCTGGCAGGTTGCCGAGGTTGCCAGTAAATACTCGCTGATTGGATGTTGTACCCTGTTGGACCAAGGCGGCCGGGGTATCCTGAGCCAGTCCATGTTCAATCAGTTGTGAGCAAAGCTGTGGCAGGCCGGACAGGCCCATGTAGATGACAACGGTTTGCTGTGGTTGGGTCAAGATCTTCCAGTTAAGATTGATGGAGCCATCACGCAAGTGGCCGGTTACGAAGATACAAGACTGGGCATGATCACGATGGGTGAGTGGGATACCCGCGTAGGCGGCACAGCCGGCCGCTGCAGTAATACCGGGTACCACCTGAAAGGAGATACCGCTTTTCGCAAGTTTACCGATTTCCTCACCACCGCGACCGAACATAAAGGGATCTCCACCTTTAAGGCGTAGCACGCGTTTGCCGGTTTTGGCCAGTCGCACCAGCATATCGTTGATCTGTTCTTGAGGTACTGCATGATTCGCGCGTTCTTTACCGACATAGATACGTTCGGCGTCGCGGCGTGTCATCTCGAGGATAGGTGGTGAAACCAGCCGATCATACAGCACGACATCGGCTTGCTGCATCAGCCGTAGTGCACGAAAGGTTAACAGGTCAGGATCACCGGGCCCGGCACCCACCAGATAGACCTCTCCGGTGGGTTCAGTTTGCCTTGTTGCTTGATCGATGGATTTTTGGAGGCTATGTTCAGCGGCTTTCGCTTGGCCTGAAAACACCAGTTCGGCGACCCGCCCTTGCAGTTCCCTCTCCCAGAAACGCCGCCGCTCGGGAACAGTACCCAACAGTTGCGCAACCTTGCCCCGGTATCGTGCCACCAGCTCGGCCAGTTGCCCGTAGTTTGCCGGTAGCATGGATTCGAGGCGGGTTCGCAGCAGTCGGGCCAGTACCGGAGAAGTGCCAGCTGTGGATACTGCGATCTGTACCGGGGAACGGTCGATAATAGATGGCAAGATGAAGTTGCCAAGCCTTGGTTGGTCTACAATATTGACCGGTATGTTATAAGCCCTGGCAGCCTCGGCAACCTTGGCATTAACATCTGTCTGATTTGTAGCGGCAATAACCAGAGCAAATCCATCCATGGCTTGTGTGGTGAAAGGTTGTTGTAGCAGGGTGATCCCCTCGTCCGTTTTTGCTGTGCTTTGCAACAGGTCACAAATCCTGGGTGCGATCACAGTAACCAGGGCGCCGGCCTGGCGCAGCAGGCGAAGCTTGCGCCTAGCAACCTCGCCACCGCCAACAATGAGGCAGGGGTTATGTTGCAGGTCGAGAAAAATGGGCAGATATTTCATCGTGTAAACATAAGCTTTCAGGTTTCTGTAGATACCCGTACCTTAACATATGTGATGACAGGGCAATGTATCTCCATAAGGAGTCAGGCAGGGCAGGTTCTTGGTGGTACCGGTTAGCCCGTACGCACTGTTATACTTACTCCATTGTTTGGGTACAGAATCTGGAGTGTGTTATGGCATGGCAGGGTAGGTTATTACGGGTGAATTTGAGCGCGGGGAGCTGGCACCGTGAGGCACTGAATATTGATTGGGCCAGAAAGTACCTCGGGCAGCGAGGTCTTGCCACCCGTTATCTGTTTGCCGACAGTAATCCTGCAGCCGATCCATTGTCTGCGGACAATCATCTGATCTTTGCCACCGGCCCATTGACGGGAACCTCGGCCTCGACGGCCGGTCGTTATTCGGTGGTTACCAAGGGTGCGCTCACCGGAGCGATTGCCTGCTCCAATTCGGGTGGCCATTTCGGTGCAGAGCTGAAAAATGCCGGTTGGGATATGATTGTCTTTGAAGGTATTTCTCCAAAACCGGTGTATTTATACCTCTGTAACGATGAGGTCGCATTGCTTGATGCCAGCGCTTATTGGGGCAAGACGGTCTGGGAAACCGAACCTGCCTTGCAGGCAAAACACCAGGATCCACGGATCCGGGTGGCAGCCATTGGTCAGGCGGGTGAGATTGGTGTTCGTTACGCCTGCATCATCAATGACCTCGATCGTGCGGCCGGGCGCTCCGGAGTGGGTGCAGTCATGGGCTCAAAAAAGCTCAAAGCGATCGCTGTTCGTGGCACTTGCGGTGTGGGTGTCAAGAACCCGCAGCAGTTCATGCGGCTAGCCACTGTATCCAACCAACAGATCAACGACAGCCGTTCCGCACGGCGGCAGCGAGAAAACGGTACCATGGCAATGATGGATGTAACACAGGCCTATGGAGCGCTGCCAACCCGCAATAACCAGCAAGTCCAGTTTGAAGGGGTTGGCAAGATCAATGTCGCCGCCATGAAGCGCAACCGTTACAGCGATGGCAAGCCCAATTTGAAGGGCAATAAAGCTTGTTTTGCCTGCCATATTGCCTGTGGTCGTGTAGCCCGGATTGATCCACAACACTTCAGTGTTGTCGAACATCCCGAACGGGCGCGGATATCCGGGGGCTTGGAGTATGAATCAGGCTTTTCCCTCGGTGCAATGCTAGGTGTCGATGATGTGGAGGCAGCGACGTACGCAAACTTCGTTTGTAATGAACAGGGCATGGATCCGATTTCCTTTGGTGGCACTTTGGCCGCCGCCATGGAGCTGTTTGAAGCCGGGGTTATTGACCGCAGCCATACCGATGGTTATGAACTACGCTTCGGTTCGGCTGAGATATTGGTGAAAATGATCGAGTTAACCGGTCGTGGTGAAGGCTTTGGTATCGAACTGGGACTCGGATCAAAGCGCTTGTGCGAAAAATACGGTCATCCAGAAATGTCGATGGCGGTCAAGGGTCAGGAGATTCCTGGTTATGATGGCCGAGCGATGCAGGGTATGGCACTGGCTTACGCCACCAGCAATCGTGGGGCCTGTCACCTGCGCGCAGACCCTTTTCGTGATGACTTCAGCCGGGTCACCAGCGATGGCAAGGCGCAGATCGTAGCCTCATCTCAAAATGATAACAGCGTCATTGATTCCAGTGGTTTGTGCCAGTTCCCGGGATACAGCCTGGCTACCCTGTCAGATCTTATGGCGGCCGATTCCGATGGCGACTACTCGCTGCAGAATCTGCAAATCATGGGTGAGCGAATCTGGAATCTGGAGAGACAATTTAATCTTGCAGCCGGACTGACCCGGGCTGATGATACCGTACCAACCCGAATGTTGGTTGTTCCGGCTTGCAGTGGTGCTGGTGAGGGTAAGGTTGCGGAGCTCGAGAAAATGTTACCCGAGTATTATCAGTTACGCGGCTGGGATGCAGAAGGAGTACCCACTACTGCAACTCTGCAGCGCCTTGGTCTTACTGATCTGTAGTGTGAGTACGATGCCTGGAGAATTTTGATGAAACTCAGGATTCGCCTCCTGGCCATTGATCCTTGTCCGCACCTCCCAAAATTGAGTGATGACGGTTTTGAATGGTATGTAGACTCTCAGCTTAGTCTTGAGTCTGTACTAAAGGGGCTACAGCTGCCTTTGGAAAAGGCCTATCTGACCCTCTGTAACGGACGTTCCGTGCCCGATAGTGAACGACCTAACGTTTCTTTGCATGATAACGACGTCATTACCATCTTTCCGTTAATCAAGGGTGGCTAGGAGGCTATCCGAGAATGGGGACCGACCGGTTAATTGCTCCTGCATAACCGGTACTTGTGCCATTCACGGTACTTGTGCCATTCACGGTACTT
>DRJH01000423.1 GCA_011052285.1 Gammaproteobacteria bacterium | reverse complement strand
TGGGTTAGATTCGGTTGATTAGGCTTGCTGCGATGTTATTTCAAACTGGATACATTCTAAACAGCAGTCCGACAGGGTGCAAGTACTCCTCACTGCTACCTGTCCTGTGTACCCAGGAGCCCGCCCCAACTGAATGGGGGGTGCCGAATGGGAAGTTATGCGTAACGATTCAGCGCATTCATCTTTTGTCCCATTACGGCGTTATGTTCGTACTCGAATGCTCACATTCTCCGTGCCAACATGCCTTGTACTGAACCAAAATCTAAACACGCTGAATCGTTACAGTGATGCTTGCTGTGCTGCGTTGTATTTCAGATAACGCGTGAAAACCGCGTAATATTATCTGGCTGGTTCAGATAATGGTCAAACTCCATACAAATATTGCGGATCAGTAGTCGCCCGGATGGAGTGACTTGTATTCCGCTGCGGCTCATTACGATCATGCCATCTTGCAGCATGGGCTGCAGGGCCATTTTTTCCCGTTGGAAATACTCCCAAAAGTCGATTCCCAAGGTTGCGGACAAGGTATCTGTCTGGATCTGAAAATGACACATTAGTTGGGTAATGACTTCCCGGCGAATCAAGTCATCCCGATTCAGTTCAATACCATGATAGACCGCCAGTCGGCCGGCATCAATGCGGGCATTGTATTCATCGATACGGTGCAGGTTCTGGCTGTAGCTGTCACCAACCATACCGATACTGGTGGCACCAAAGCCGATTAAATCACAGCCGGCATGGGTTGAGTAACCCTGGAAGTTGCGATGCAGCCGTCCTTCACGTTGCGCCTGGACCAGCTCATCATCTGGTCGGGCAAAGTGATCCATGCCGATAAAGACATAGCCGGCATCCGTTAACTGACGAATGGTATTTTGCAAGATCTGCAGCTTGTCGGTAGCGGAGGGGAGATCAATGACCTGGATGCGTCGTTGTGGCTTGAACCGCTCCGGCAAGTGGGCATAGTTGAATACCGATAATCGATCGGGCTTGAGATCAATAATTTCGTCCAGTGTACGAGAAAAACTTTCGACCGTCTGCATTGGCAAGCCGTAAATCAGGTCAAGATTGATGGAGCGAAAGCCGTACTGACGGGCACTTTGTAACGTTTCCAGGGTGACTTCCCGTGGCTGAATACGATTGACGGCTTTCAGGACAGTCGGGTCGAAGTCCTGTACGCCGATACTCATGCGGTTAAACCCGACTTCTCGCAGCAGCGCCACGGTTTCTGCATCGGTCTCTCGAGGGTCCACTTCGATAGAAAATTCCCCGGTACTGTCATCAGCAAGATGAAAGTTCTGCCGGGTTACGGCCATGAGTTCCCTGATTTCATGATGTGATAAAAAGGTCGGTGTGCCGCCCCCCCAATGCAACTGCTCCACCTGGCGATCGTTGTCAAATAATCGGGACTGCATCGCCAGTTCCCGGTATACATGTTCGAGGTAGGGGCCAGCCAAGGCGTGATTTTTGGTAGCAAGTTTATTGCAGGCACAATAAAAGCACACGGTATCGCAAAACGGGATATGGAAATACAGTGACAGGGGACGCGGTATGGGGTCCTCATTGGTGTCTTGAGCTATTTGCTGATAACGTTCATCATCCAGTTTTGGGCTAAACTGTACAGCCGTGGGGTATGAGGTGTAGCGGGGTCCCGATTTGTTGTATTTATGGATGAGATTGAGATCAAAGACTACGTTGGGTTCTTGGGTGTTTTGGGTCATCGATAGTTCCTGCCTGTGATCACTTCAGGCGATACAATAACGCTACCCCGCCCGAGTCAATTTTGTGGGCCAAGGCTGCTATGAATGCCATTACCGACCCGGCGACTTGAGCAGTTCACCCGAAAAAGGCGGCTGCTGGGCTGGAAGTGCCGATTCGAGGGCACAGGATAGTACAAAACCCATCAGGATGCCATGACATGGGTCAATCTTCAGCTGAAGGAGCCGCCGTGTTGCCATTATGACGACGCTATTATCAACAGCCAGTATTCCCGGGTATCAGCTGGAGCGGGTGTTAGGTCGAGGAGCGATGGCGACTGTCTATCTGGCCACTCAGCGATCACTACATCGTCGAGTTGCGCTCAAGGTCATGGCGTCAGGGCTTGGGGTGGAGCGTAGCTTCAGGGAGCGTTTTTTGCGTGAAGGACGGATTGTCGGTCGTCTTGCTCACCCACATATCGTGGCAATTTATGACGTCGGTATCACCGATGAACAGCCGTATATTGCCATGGAATGGATTCCGGGCGGTAGTCTTAAACAACATCTGGCGGCGGCCATGGATCCGGTAAACGCCCTGGATGTGATTCGGCAATTGGCCAGTGCATTGGCGTATGCGCACGGCCAGAATATTGTGCATCGTGATGTGAAACCGGAAAATGTCCTGTTTCGCCAGGATGGGGCTGCCATTTTAACGGATTTTGGTATTGCCAAGACCATCGGTGCGGATGCCACCCAATTGACTCGAATAGATGCGATGGCGGGAACACCCCGCTATATGAGCCCGGAGCAGATCGGTGGTGGCACCTGTGACAGTCGTTCCGATATCTATGCGCTTGGTATCATGTTGTATGAGATGCTCTCGGGAAGCCCGCCCTATGATGGTGAAAGTAGTCTGGCGGTATTGTATGCCCAGGTTCACGACCCGATACCACTGCTGCCAAGGTCGTTGCAGCCCTATCAGCCTCTATTGAATGTCATGTTGGCCAAGGAACCGGAAAATCGTGTCCCGGATTGCCAGATGTTGCTTGATTTTATCGCGGTGGCAACGGATCGGCCACAGTTGTTGGCTTATCCGCCTGCGGGCAGGTCTATAGACGTGGCAGCGCTTACTGAAAGAAACCTCGGCTTGCGTTGGTTGGTTGTTGGTATCTTACTGGTGGTTATTGCCGGATACCCCGGCTTGCAACTGCTTGATCCACCACTACCGGCCCTGTCCATTCCTGGCATTGGGGCAAACAGCAATGACTATGATGCGCAACGTCTGGATTGGCCATTGGCCGCTAGCGAAGAGCAGGATGCATTTGTTGACACGATTTCGACAACGACCAAGCCGCTTGCCAGGCCTTCCGTTTCATCCCCGTTGCGACCACGGCCACTAGTGTTCACACAACAGCAGCGAGTGACACGAGAAGCCTTGATGACGACATTGAAAGCGCAGATATATGGTTCCAGGCTGAGTGGCCCTGTTGGTGATAATGCACTGAATACATTACGTATTATTAGAGAACTGAAACTTGAGAACAAAGACATTACTGAGCAGCGCAGAATTTTGGCAATGAGCCTGCTCAAACGTGCCAGACTGCAGTTTGTGGACCGGCAATATGAGGCGGTACAAAGAACAGTCCAACAGGGTTTGCAGGCGGATGGACAAAATACTATGTTGATTAAGTTGGGGCAACAAGCACAAGCTGTCCGGCAACGTAACCGGTTATTCGACCGGGCTGTGAAATTCGATCGCCATCCAGGAAAGTCTGACGACAAAGCGGCATTTATAGGGTATCTCAAAGCCGCAAAAATGGGCCATCAGCGGGCTATGGCCATGACCGGGATGATGTATGCTAATGGCAAAGGTGTACAGTATGATGTTAATGCAGCCCTTTTATGGCTCGGCAAGGCTGCGAAAGCCGGGAATCATCAGTCTCAGTATAATCTGGCGATGGGACTGCTGTTCAGCAGTCGCAAAAATTCTTCTCAAGCCGCAATGTGGATGAAGAAAGCCGCAGCGGCAGAGGTTGTGCCGGCGTACCGGGTCCTGAGCTGGATGTTTCGAACCGCAACCGGGGTGGAAAGCTCATTGGCTCGGGCTATACTGTGGGGCACCCGTAGCGCCTTGTCAAAAATCGGCCGACGCTCGCGCTCGCATACGACTGTAACCGCGTGGGAACGTGCCTTCGTTGCCGCTCAGAGGCGTAGCAAGCCAGTGATGGAGCCTCCAACAGAAAGATGAAGGAGTCGTTATGAAAGACAAAGAGCAACTGCGCAGCAAACGGCTGGATACGGTGGTGGCCAAGGCTCGAAATGGGAGAGATCAGCGTATGGCCGGCTACCGTGAGCGGGCCTTAGCGCGCTATCCCTGGATTTGTGGACGCTGCTCTCGTGAGTTTGATCGTGAGTCTGTGCATGAGCTGACAGTCCACCATCGAGATCACGATCATGATAACAACCCGCCCGATGGCAGTAACTGGGAGCTGTTATGTCTGTATTGCCACGACAATGAGCATACCCGGCAGGAGGAACAGTACCGATATGGCTACGCTGATATTGATGATACAGAGCGGACAGCGGTTTCGACCCGACCTTTTGCGGGACTTGAATCACTATTGAAGAATCCTCGTGACTGACCCACTTAGGTGCATGGGCGGATTACAACGGTGGCTTGTTCTCAACATTGCAGGTAGAAAAAAGGCCAAGATATGGCAGTGATTAATCTGTTGCAGCGGGTTGCCCTTGTATTTATGGTTCCGTAGTAATGTGCAGAATTTCGAGTTCTTATGTAGTCCGCCAATATTTGCTGACATGAATTTGCAATCAAGCCCCGGGCGTGTATTTGCCAGTGGCCTGCAGAGCGGGCTGCCGATTATTGCTGGATATTATCCCGTGGCGGTTGCGTTTGGTATCGCCGCATCAGCTGCCGGACTGTCAGTATGGCAGACGCTTTTAGTTTCGGTGTTGGTATTTGCCGGGGCCAGCCAATTCGTTTTGATTTCGTTTCTGGGCAGTGGAGTATCGTTACTGGGAGCAGCACTGATTACGTTGGGATTGAATCTGCGGCATCTGTTATATGGTACCAATCTGTCACCGCAGTTATCTACTTTATCAACCAGGGATCATCTGCTGGTTGCTTTCGGTTTGACTGACGAGGTGTTTGCCACTGCACAAGCCAGGCTGCAGAATATAGCAGCACACCGGCGGTTTTGGTGGTTGCTGGGCCTGGAGGTCGCAGCTTATACCAGCTGGGTATCCGGCACCTGGCTTGGTAGTGCAGGTGGAAATTGGCTGGCGCAGCAGCTCGGTCTGTTACAACCGGCGCTGGCCTTCGCTTTGCCGGCGTTATTTTTTGCCTTGTTGTTACCGGCCTGCAAAGGCCCAACACTACGTACAGTGCTGGCCGCATTATTGCTGACTGCCGGATTTCAGTACCTTGGGATGAGCGCAACCGGTATCTTCGTTGCAGCATTGGTAGCGCCTCTTGTCGGTTTATTGTGGCATTGATGGCATGAGTTCAGAAACAGTATTTTTGTGGTTGGTTCTAGTGGTTGCAGCCGGCACCTATTTGACCCGCTACCTGCCATTTTATATAGCCCGGAAAGTGGCAGTTTCTAAGTGGCGTTCCGGCAGGTTCAAAGCATATCTGGAGCACGTGAGTCCGGCAATTATCGCGGCTTTGCTGGTCGTTTCTCTTGATTCGGCAATGATTTCTACAGCCCGTAGCCTGCTAAGTACCCTGGTCGGGCTGGTTATTACAGCGGGAAGTTGGTGGCGTTGGCGCAACACTGGCCTGAGTGTTTTTGCAGGAATTGTCGGTTACGCTGCCTTACTGTTAGTGCTGCGCTAGGAGGCTGTCCGCAGTAGGCTCGCTATTCTCGGACAGCCTCCTAGATCTCACATGGGGCCAGATGCCTACTGTAAAGGTCGCTAACTAACAAGAAATTGGTGTTAAAATGTGGCTAACAGGAGGTATCCTGAAATGATTGCAGTTGCTGGGCTGGCCCAAGCTGAACCGTCCAGGCTGAACTGGCATAAACTTGTTCCGATCGTAACTATTCAGCGCATTCATCTTTTGTCCCATTACGGCGTGTGTTCGTACTCGAATGCTCACATAGGACCTATATGTTCACATTCTCCGTGCGAAAATGCCTGGTACTGAACCAAAATCTAAACACGCTGAAACGTTACTTCCGATTTATCTCTAATCACAGGCTATTTCTAATCACAGGGTAAACGACAATGGCTAAAATCCTGTTGCTGCATGGTCCGAATCTGAATTTGCTGGGTCGCCGCGAACCGCAGCACTATGGCAGTACCACATTGGAGGCAATCAACACGGCTTTAGTCGAAAAGGCTGTGGCAGCGGGGCACGAGTTGCAAGTTATGCAAAGTAATGCTGAACATGGCCTGTTGGAAGCCATTCATCGTGCCTGGGATGAGGACGTGGCCTTCATTATCTTTAATCCCGCGGCTTTTACCCATACCAGTGTGGCCTTACGGGATGCCTTGGCAGCCACGAACATTCCTTTTATAGAGGTGCATTTGTCCAATATTTACGCCAGAGAGGCATTTCGGCGGCACTCGTATTTTTCCGATATTGCCTGTGGTGTTATCAGTGGTTTAGGTGCCAGAGGTTATGCACTGGCCCTGACAGCAGCCATGGAACAACTTACCTGAGGGATTGATCCAAAGATGGATATTCGAAAGATCAAGAAGCTGATTGAACTACTCGAAACGTCGAGCCTGACCGAGATGGAAATCCATGAGGGAGAGTCCTCGGTTCGCTTGAGTCGTAACCCGGGCATTGCGACCACGATGCCTGTGCAGATTCCGGTAATGGCCGGGGCGACTGGAGAATTGCCCATAGCGGTTTCTCCTGAGGAACCGCGTGGCGAAAAAGTCGTTTCGCCTATGGTGGGTACTTACTACGCTGCACCGAGCCCTGAAAGTGCAGACTTTGTCAAAGTAGGGTCGTCCGTTGCCGTAGGTGATACCCTTTGTGTCATTGAGGCGATGAAGATTTTCAATCAGATTGAATCTACTGTGGCTGGAACGGTGGCAGCGATTTTGAAACAAAATGGTGATCCAGTCGAATACGGTGAAACGTTGTACTTGATAGAGTAAGGCTGATGATCCAGAAACTGGTAATCGCCAATCGGGGTGAGATCGCTCTACGTATTCAGCGGGCTTGCCGTGAATTGGGTATTCGTACGGTAGTGCTGCACTCGGAGGCGGATCGTGATGCTCTGTATGTCATGCTTGCCGATGAGTCTGTTTGCATCGGCCCGGCTGCGGCGGCTGACAGTTACCTCAATGTTCCCGCGATTATTGCTGCTGCTGAGGTCACCGATGCCGAGGCCATCCATCCGGGTTATGGTTTTCTGGCAGAAAATGCAGATTTTGCTGAAACGGTGGAACGCAGTGGCTTCATTTTTGTGGGCCCCAGCGCGCAAAGTATGCGCTTGATGGGAGACAAGGTGTCTGCCATTGCTGCCATGCAATCTGCCGGTGTTCCCTGCGTGCCCGGTTCCGATGGTCTGCTGGGCAATGATCCTGAGGCCAATTTGGCGATCGCCCGGCAAATTGGTTATCCAATTATTATAAAAGCTTCCGGTGGCGGTGGTGGCAAAGGGATGCGGGTTGTTAATACGGAAGCCAGTTTGTTGCATAGTATTGCACTGACACGACGTGAGGCGGGGGCTGCATTCGACAATGACCGGGTCTATATGGAAAAATATCTGGAACGACCCCGACATGTGGAATTTCAGATTATTGCAGACTGCTTCGGCCACGTGATTCATTTGGGTGACCGTGACTGCTCCACCCAACGGCGTCATCAAAAAGTCCTGGAAGAGGCCCCGGCGCCCGGTATTAGCGACGGGCAACGTGAGAAGATCGGTGCTGTCTGTGTGCAGGCCTGCAAAGCGGTCGATTATCGTGGTGCGGGTACCTTTGAGTTTTTGTATCAGGATGGCGAATTTTATTTTATTGAGATGAATACCCGGGTCCAGGTTGAGCACCCGGTGACCGAAATGATTACCGGCGTGGACATCGTTCAACAGCAGATTCGAATCGCCAATGGCGAACCGCTGCGCTTTGTACAACAGGATATCCAGTTCAGGGGGCATGCCATTGAGTGCCGCATCAATGCCGAAGATGCGGTAACATTCATGCCTTCGCCAGGAAAAATCACCCAGTTTCATCCTCCCGGAGGACCTGGGGTGCGTGTCGACTCGCATGTTTATACCAATTATTCTGTGCCACCTTATTACGATTCCATGATTGCCAAAGTGGTGGTTTGGGGGCATGACCGGGATCAGGCGATTGCCAGAATGTCAGGCGCCCTGACCGAAATTGTTGTCGATGGTATTCACACTAATATCCCGCTGCATCGAGAGGTGATCGCCGATAAAGCGTTTCGTGAAGGCTGCCAGAATATCCATTATCTGGAAAAAAAGCTGGCAAATCGGTAACGATTCAGCGTGTTTAGATTCTGCTTCAGTACAAGGCATGTTCGCACGGAGAATGTGAGCATATAGGTCATATGTGAGCATTCGAGTACGAACACACGCCGTAATGGGACAAAAGATGA
>DRJH01000422.1 GCA_011052285.1 Gammaproteobacteria bacterium | reverse complement strand
TACGTCAGTCCCCTTTCTTGGCTACGTACGGCGGGAAGCTCCGGAATCGCCCCTTATGACATACGAGCACACGAACAAAGGGAATTTCCGGGATTCGGTCGGTGCGTGCCGTGATGTTATGGAATCTTTATCCAAGGCTTTGAGCGATGACCAATATCAGCTTGATGAGGTAGTAAAATCCTGGTTTAAAGCTACGCGTTCAATGGGTAAAGAAGAGCGGCTACGTCTCATCCGAAGGGCGGTCACGGTACTGACCCATCCGGCACGGCACGCAGACGAGGTCTCAGCTTCGATTGAGTGGGGCCCGATGGATGCAAGAGCGGTCATTGTCATGGCTGCGACCTTGCTCCAATTGGCCGCTGGTGAAAAATAATTATATAGAGGTTAGCGAGAAGTGGCAGATTTTGTTTCCTCTAAAGAAGAAAATTCGGACACGTTTTCTTGACATGTCGTGTCATTCCTCTGCCTGCCCGTGCTGTCGCATGTGTTACAATATGCCATCCGCAATCAAAGGCGCAGTTCGACAATTTCTGCGCCAGGATGATCAGGAGGGGAAAACTGAAGCTGTCCGACCGGCCTGTGCGTAGCCGCACGCAGACAGGAGGTAACAAGTGAGCAAGACCAACAACGCGGGGATTTTTACCGGATTCAACCCCTGGCTCAATGCCATCATCGGTGGCAGGGGCACGGGAAAGTCGACCGTCGTCGAGTTCCTTCGCATTGCCCTGCGACGGGAGGAGGAGCTGCCGGATGATTTGAAAGCAGAGTTTGAAAAGTACGGGCGGGTTTACCCGGATCGAGAAGATGGTGGTCTGCTTACAAACGACGCTGCGATCAGGGCGATTTATCGGAAGAACGGTTCCAGGTTTCGTGTCCAGTGGAATCCTGCAGGGGACCTTGAACCTATTCAAGAAGAGGTCGATGGAGAATGGGGCCGCGCAGAGGGCGATATTCGACAACGGTTTCCTGTGCGAATTTACAGCCAGAAACAGGTATTCCAGCTCGCAAAAACACCGCTTGCGTTGCTTGGGGTTGTCGACGAGGCTCCGGAGGTTGATCACCATTCCTGGGCTGAAAAGTGGAATACAGAGCAGGGCCGATTCCTTTCACTGCGTGCCAAGGCCAGGGAGATAGAGGTTGGCCTTGCTGAGGCGCCACGTCTTCGGGGAGAACTCGACGATGTGAAACGGAAACTGGCCATCTTCGAGCAGGCAGGACATGCCGAGGTCCTTAAAACCTTCCAAAAACGGAGCCGCCAGAAGCGGGAGGTCGAGGCATGGGAGGAAGGCTGGGCTGGTGCAGGAGAACAGCTGCGTAAAGTCGCGACCGAAATCGTCCCGGACCTTCTCGACGAAACCACCTTCGATCCGGATTCAGAGGTAGACACTGAATTGCGTGAGCATGCTGCCAAGGTACACGGACGCTTGGATAAAATCCGCAAAGCGGTTGAAACTCTTGCGTCACAAACGGATGAGGTTGCCGCCGAGTGGCGGAAAAGCAGGGATGAGTCGTCCTGGAAACAAAACGTTGACGCTGCTGTACAAGCCTACCACAAGTTGCGGGAAAATCTGGCCCGGGAAGGGGCCGGCGATCCTGCGACTTACGGCGAACTCGTACAGCGCCGGCAGGCTATCGAGCAGCGGCTGAAGGAACTGGATGAGCGCAAAAAACAGGTCCAAGATTTTAAAGAGCAGGCAGATGCACACTTGCAGCGACTATTGGGAATCCGCAGGGAGCTGACCGAATCTCGTCGGAAATTCCTCAATGACGTCCTAAGTGAGAACCGGTATGTCCGGATAAAGGTCGTTCCTTACGGAGCGCGTGAGACTGTCGAAGCCGAGTTTCGCCGGTTGCTTCAAAGAGAAGACAGAAGTTTTGAGAAAGACATCGGGTCGCCGGGTGGCGAGGGGTTGCTCGGCGAACTTTACAGGAACAATAACGGCACAGAAGACATCGAACAGAATCTTGTAAACATTAAGGACAAGGTTGGGAAGATTGCTATGGACCAATACAACACGGAAACAGTAGCAGACCGACGTTTCGCGAGCCACATAGGCAAACTCCCGCCCGAGGTCATTGATCGCCTCGACATTTGGCTCCCGGAAGACTCCCTCGACGTCCAATACAGCACAACAGGTGATGGGCAGCATTTTCGATCGATCCAAGAAGGTTCGCCCGGCCAGAAAACCGCAGCGCTCCTGGCTTTTCTACTTTCTTACGGTGAGGAACCGCTGATTCTTGACCAGCCGGAGGATGATCTGGACAACCACCTGATCTATGACTTGATCGTGACGCAGTTGGGGGAGGTCAAATGCCATCGGCAGGTCATTGTGGTCACGCACAACGCGAACATCGTCGTCAACGGTGACGCGGAGTTGGTGGTTGCTCTCGCCGCACACGGTGGGGAAACGCAGAAAGAGTGTGAAGGCAGTCTTCAGGAGAAACCGGTGAGAGACACGATTTGCACGGTGCTGGAGGGACGCCATGTTTGACAGCCCGGAAGAACTATTACAGAAGATACGCCTCGGAGAAGATACTTCACTTGAACTCAAAACGGTCCGGTTTAGAGGCAACCGGGTTGCCGAACCGAGACGCGACGAGCTGGCCGATGAGTTGGCGGCTATCGCCAATACTCACGACGGTGTGCTTGTTCTGGGCGTGGATGATAAGACGCGCGACATCGGTGGCATCCCGGTGGAACGTCTTGAAGCAGTCGAACGCTACGTATATGAAATCTGCAATGAGAGCATCAAGCCTCCGGTTCTCTTCCGATCATTTCGCATGCAACTTCCCGATAGTATCGGCGCTTTGCAACCGGTGCTCAAGGTGGAGATTCCGCTCAGTCTCTTCGTCCACGAGAGCCCGGGGGGCTACTTCCATCGCCAGGGAAGCTCGAAACGGAAAATGCCACCTGACTATCTTGCCCGCCTGTTTCAACAACGCAGCCAGGCCCGGTTGATCCGATTCGAGGAACAGCCGGTCCCTCAATCGAGCATGAGTGATTTATCCGAGGCACTGTGGAGAAAATATACCGCCCGATCCGATGAGCCCTCGGAGATTGTCCTGCTGAAGCGAAATCTTTTGTCAAAAGCGGAAAGCGGAGCTGTCCATGCCTCGGTGGCTGGTATATTGCTTTGCTGTGAACACCCGGAGCGCTTTTTACCCAATGCCTTTATTGAAGCTGTGCGCTATCGGGGAATAAGGCAAGACTCCAATTACCAGGCCGATGCCCAGAAGATTTGCGGACCACTGGATCAGCAGATCAAACAGGTCATGGCCTTTCTGAAGAGGAATCAGACCATTATGGCCACTAAGGAACCTTATCGGATAGAAAAACCGCAGTTTAGCGAACGGGCTGTTTTTGAAGCAGTTGTAAATGCCGTGGCTCATCGTGATTACTCGATCTCCGGATCAAATATCCGGTTTTTCATGTTTGATGATCGGCTGGAAATCTACTCGCCAGGCGCTCTTCCGAATACCGTGACGCTTGACAGCATAGCCCTACGCCAGGCGACACGGAACGAACTGATCACAAGCCTGCTTGCGGAAACACCGGTAGCTGAAACGGTTGGCGATGTGGGCCATGGTTTCTACATGGAAAAGCGAGGTGATGGTGTTCCAATCATTTTAGACGAGAGTGAAAAACTCTCCGGAAAGAAACCGATTTATCGACTCATTGATGATTCCGAACTTTTACTAACCATTTATTCCGCAAGAATGGAACGAGTGGATGAGAATTGATGCAAATAGCTGGTACTACAGACCCGGCCACGGTGGGAGAGGTGATACGGAAAAGGAGAATTGCACCCGGAGGCAACTATTAAGAAATTCTCAAAAATTCGTCTGGAGGGTTTGCTACAAGCCAATCGGCAGTTGGAGCACTACAATTTCGCCGCCATCATTGTCGTGGGCTATCGGGTCAACAACTATCAAGCCACACATTTTCGCATCTGGGCCACACAGCGCTTGCGGGCATCCATTATCAAGGGATTTACCCTGGACGTGAGCGGCTGAAAAAAGCCGTCCGCTCCGGGTTCAAGAAGGCCTGGCAGGAAAGCAACTAATAGGGTATGATCATCGCTATGGCACGCAAGATACAGGAGAAGATACTATAGAAAGATCCAAAATTGTTGATGTGGTACAACCAGATATTAACAAGAACAGGAGAAGAATAATCATGGCAAAAATAGAAGGATTCAGGATTAAAAATTACCGTGTGTTAAAAGACATAACACTCGGAAAACTATGGAACACGCAAAGAGCTCAGCCACTGATGCCTATGACTGTTGTTATCGGGAAAAACGGTGTCGGTAAGAGTTCTCTGTTCGATGCCTTTGGTTTCCTTGCCGATTGCCTGAAATTGGGGGTTGAAGAAGCCTGTGATACCAGGGGACGGGGAGGATTTGATCGTATTCGTTCTCAGGGAACAAATGACCCTATTGAATTCCAAATTTATTACAAGCAAGATGGAAATGCCAGGCCGATCACTTATGAACTTGAAATTGATGCAGATAAAACCGGCCGCCCCTATGTAAAACTTGAGCGTCTTCGCCAGCGTCGCAAAGAACAGAAACATGGTTGGCCTTTTTCTTTTCTTATGTTGAATGAAGGTAAAGGAGTCGTGTGGAAAGGAGAGGAAGTGGGGCAACAGATTGATGAAGGTAAGGCGGGTTTTGACTTGTTCAAGTTGATTGAGGAAATTGAAGCAACATCACAAAAAGAAGAAAGCCGAGAAACAGAAGTCATTGAACTTCAAGACAAGCGTAAACTTGGCATTGCAACACTTGGTGCCCTGAAACAACATCCCCGGATATCGGCCTTTCGACAGTTCATCGAAGGATGGTATTTGAGTTACTTTACACCGGATGCCGCCCGCAGCCTGCCCCTGGCCGGCCCACAAAAGCATTTGAATATCCATGGAGACAATCTCGGCAATGTCGTTCAGTTCATGAAGCGTGAACACCCTAACCGTTTTGATAGTATCCTCGATCGCATTGCTGAAAAAATTCCTGGAATTGGCAAGATAGATACTGAAGAGAGTCCGGATAAACGGTTGCTTCTCCGTTTTAATGACAAAGGTTTCGATGATCCGTTTTACGCTCAGCAAATGTCAGATGGTACACTGAAAGTTTTTGCCTATCTGCTTTTATTGGAGGATCCGACACCACCGCCGTTCATCTGTATTGAAGAGCCTGAAAACGGTCTTTATCACAAACTCCTTGAGACTCTGGCCACTGAATTCCGTAGACATGCAACCGGCAGGAAAAACGCGCCGCAACTCTTTATCACAACTCATCAGCCCTATTTTGTCGATGCACTCTCACCGGATGAGACATGGATTCTTGAAAAGGGTCCTGATGGTTTTTCGAGTATCAGAAGGGCCAGCGATGATGCGACTGTCAAAGCCATGGTAGATGAGGGATTACCGCTTGGCAGCCTCTGGTACAGCGATTACCTGGATGCGAGGTAAGCCGATGCACTTTGAAATACTTGTCGAAGATGCGTCAGGAAAAATAGCATTGAAATCTATTTTGGAAAAAATTCTTGGCCCTGCCGGGAAATATCACACCTATAGAATAATTTCATACAAAGGCATTGGCCGTATTCCAAAAGATCTAAGAGGAGCAACAAATCCCAAGAAGCGGCTTCTTCTGAATCAATTGCCCAAATTACTCAGAGGATATGGGAAAAGCCTCCAGGATTTTCCTGCTGCGGTTGTCGTGATCGTAGACCTGGATGAAAACGGCTGTCTGGTGTTTAAACAAGAAATGCTCGATATTCTGAATGCCTGCAATCCACATCCGACAACACTGTTCAGAATTGCAATAGAGGAAAGTGAAGCCTGGTTGTTGGGAGACCGTAAAGCCGTAAAAGTTGCCTACCCTCGTGCAAAAGAGCAGGTTTTGAACGCTTACGAGCAAGACAGTATTTGTGGTACGTGGGAAAAGCTTGCGGATGCCGTCTATC
>DRJH01000421.1 GCA_011052285.1 Gammaproteobacteria bacterium | reverse complement strand
GATAAATCGACAATAGCTATGGCAGTATGTGACAGTTGACTACGGATCCTGTGACATCTGGGATATTTACGCAGAAATCTTCTAGGAGGCTGTCCGAGAACAGGAGCCGTCGCGAGGGAAAGCTGCTTTGAGGTCGATTTTTTTCATGATTTGAGGCGAGTGCTGGTTGTATTTAACGAGAATCAGGGGGAAATCGGACCAAATTCCGCTTATCCGCAGTAGGTTCTCTATTCTCGGACAGCCTCCCAGGCAATTATAGACCAAATGCACAGAAAGTGGACATCAATGACCAATATGCACCGGTGTTTGTACGTTACGAGGGGGGTTGTTAGAGAATAGGAATAGATTGGCTGTGTTTATAAAAAACTTATTATATTCAATATTTTGATTAATTTTAATGAACTTGCTGATCCCAGTTTCCCGGTGCTTGCAACAACCAGCGTTCAAGCTCATCCGTGGGCATGGGCCTGCCCATATAATAGCCCTGCGCCCGATCACAGCCTAACAGCTCCAAACGCCTCCAGTCCCCTTCAGATTCCACCCCTTCTGCGATGACTTCTAACCCAAGAAAATGAGCCATCTGAATGATCATCTGTACGATGGTCAGGCTGCGTGTATCATGTTCCATAGCATCGACAAACACCTTATCAATCTTGAGCTCATCAACGGGCAGATCCTTGAGATAGGCCAGTGACGAATATCCCGTACCAAAATCGTCAATCGAAATGCCTATACCAATTTCATGGATACGATGCAGCGTGGTCATGGCCCGCCTCGGTTCGGTCATCAATCCTCGCTCGGTAATTTCAATCATGAGGTTTGAGGGCTTAATATCCCAACGTATGATGGCCTGGTTGAGCTTTTCCGGCAGATCCGCTTCGAGTAAGTTGCGCGGTGCCAGATTAATAGCCACAAGAAGATCGGTGCCACTATCCTGCCATTGCCTTATTTGGTGGGATACTTCATTAATAAGCCATGCGGTGAACGGGTAAATAATTCCTGTATCTTCCGCCAGGGGAATAAATAGATCCGGTCGCATTAGGCCTTTTTTAGGGTGTTGCCAGCGAACCAACGCTTCCACACCTATGATTTGCTTGTTATTAATATCCACTTTGGGTTGGTAATAAACAACCAGTTCATCCGCCTCAATAGCGTGCCGTAGCTCACTCGCCAAGGACAGATGCTCAAGCTGATAAAACTCCATTTCATCATCATAAATAGCGAACATGATTTGTCGTCGTCTGGCCGAGTGCATGGCTATTTGGGCATATCTTAGTAAATCCACCGCATTATTTCCATGCCCCGGATGGCAGGTGATGCCAATGGATACTTCCGTATCGATACTGAATTGCTTCAATTCCAATGGTGCTTCCAGACAAGAATATAACGACCGTGCCATATCCAATGCATTGATACTGCCTTTGGGATTTAGGCATAAAAAGGCGAATGTGCTGCCACCTATATAGGCGACTTGCTCACTATTGTTGCTCATTAATGCCAGTTGTTCACCCACTTTAACAAGAACTTGATCACCGATGCTGTGGCCAAGCACTTCATTAATAGGTTGGAAACGGTCCAATTCCAGATAAAACAACAGAAAAGGCGTGTTGTTGGCGGCCGCAATATCCATCCTAATGGTCAGTTGAGTGCGATTCATCAGGCCGGTGAGCCGATCATGCGTAGCCATATACTCAAGTTGTGCATCCTGTTTTCTTCGCTCTGAGATATCACGCATGAAACTGAGAAAATATCTTTGATCTCCAATCCACATCTCTGTAACCATGAGCTCGATGGGTATCGGATTATTTCCCTTTTTTAAGCCGGTGACTTCACGCCCATGCTGATTGAGGATCCGTGCTTTACCGGTTTTAATATAATGTTGAATATGCCCATCATGCCGACTGTGATCTGGTCCGGATATCAATATACTGATATTTTTGCCGATCACCTCTGTCGCTGTATAATCGAACAACCGCTCTGCCGTCGGGTTGAATGACTGAATAATACCTTCTTCGTCAATAGTAACAATCCCATTCGGGGAGCTCTCCACAATGGCATGAACAAGCTCATGACTTGCTTGTAACTGCTGCCGAGTAGCATGCGGTGTTGTGGTCATTTCCCCCCCCAGGATATTTTTTAAATGCATAACAATACTAAGATGATATTTAGCGTGGTAGAACTACGCTTGTAACCACTCAGACTGCCGCTGATTTGTTCGAGAGTAAGGCTGCCACTTGATCGGGAAAACGTGAGGCATCAATAGGCTTTTGCAGATAAGCATAGAAACCACTGTTTAACAACTTTTCCTTATCACCTTTCATCACCGATGCGGTCAACACAGCCACCGGAATGTCACATGTCGTCACACCACGTTGTAACTTCAGCATAGCCTCCAAACCGCTCATCCCAGGCATGCGCAGATCCATCAATATGAGATCAGGATTAGTCTGTTCAGCCTTCTCTATACCCTCCTTGCCAGAGCTTGCGGTAACAGTTTTATAACCCGCCAATCCCAATATGTCGGCTGTTAATTCCAGGTTCAGGAGGTTATCATCTACTATCAGTATTTTGGCCATCATTATTCACCTCCATAACATCCTTGGTCACCACCCGAATTGATGGCTTTATCGAGCCTGTTAGCAAGCAGCCGCATCAATTCTTTCATCTCTTGCGCATCCTCGACGAAATGTACGGTAGCAAATGAAGCGCTAAGCTCGCCAGTCTGTTCGCCAGGCAGGTGAAAGCGCTGATGCCGTATGCGGATACGCAGTTTTTCTGCTACCCGAGCGGTCCCTTGTGGTGTAATACTTGGCAGGAAAAGAAGGAATTTACCCACATCAATACGTGCGCAGACGTCTCCTCGGCGTGTTACCAGACGAACCGTTTCCAATATTTCTTTCAGTGCAGCAATGCCCCAGCGTTCGCCATGTCGTTCG
>DRJH01000420.1 GCA_011052285.1 Gammaproteobacteria bacterium | reverse complement strand
TATAGTTGATTCATATCATGTAATCTATAATTTAATTCGGTGCATATAAGTTCGTTCATACGCCATTGCCAATTATTTTCAATGGTTCCAGGTCGATTCATTCTGGCCAGTCCTCCTAAAGATAATAAATCTTGCATGGGAATAATTGCCATCGTAGCGACGGAGGCAAGTGCGCTGCGGATCATGGGCCAAGGCATTTCTTCACCCGGTTTGGCAAAGTATTCAAGTACTTTTCTTTGGATATCAGCCGAGCAATCTTGGTACCAGCCCAAGGTGGTGTCGTTGTCGTGGGTACCGGTATAGACCACAGAATGGCGGTCGTGGTTGTGAGGCAGGTAGGGATTGTTAGCATCACCAGCAAAGGCAAATTGCAGTATTTTCATGCCCGGTAGGCCAAATTCCTCGAGTAGAGCCCGTACCTGTGGAGTGATAATACCGAGGTCTTCAGCAACAAAAGGCAAAGGGCCGAGTTGTTGTTGCAATCGATTTAAAAGTGCCTGACCAAGGGCCTGCCGCCACTGGCCGGTACGACCATCCTTGGAGTCACCCGGTATCGCCCAGTAACTTTCAAAACCTCGAAAATGATCAATTCTTAGTAGTTGCATACGCCGTAACTGGATATTTACGCGTGCCGTCCACCAGAGGAAATCCTGTTCCTGGAGTCGTTGCCAGTGATACAAGGGATTGCCCCAACGTTGCCCCGTTTCTGAAAAATAATCAGGAGGCACGCCTGCCACAAATTCACAGCAACCGGATTGATTGAGCGTAAACAGTTCAGGATGTGACCAGGTATCGGCTGAATCGTGGGCGGCATAAATCGGCAAATCCCCGAACAGGAGAATATTTTTACACTGGGCATAAGCTTGAATTCTCTGCCATTGTTTTGCGAATATAAATTGTTCAAAGAAAACACGGTTGATTTGCTGTGAAAAAACCTGCCTGGCTTCCTGCAATGCGGAGGGGGCACGATGGGCAAATTCTCCAGGCCATAGCCACCAGGGAAGTTGTTTGTGAGCCTCCCGCAAGGCTATAAAAAGGCTGTAGTCCTCAAGCCAGTACTGATTTTCCTGTTTGAACTGCACAAATGCGGCGTTCAGTATACGGTCATGGTCGAGGATCTTAAAAAATCCTTTTGCAGCATCATCTCTTGCTTGAAGCGTACTGATTTGTCCATCGCACACTGCCTGATAGATGACTTGAGGGAGCCAATGGCAGGCGACAAACTCTCGCAAATCCAGGAGCTCCGGATTGCCGGCAAAGGACGACAGGGACTCGTACGGTGAGCCGTGAGCATGGGTGGGGCCCAGCGGCAGAAATTGCCAGACGCGAAAGCCACCTACAGCTAAATTATCGATAAATACCAGCGCTTCCGTGCCCAATACGCCAGCAGGCATTGGCCCTGGCAGCGAGGTGAAGTGTAGCAATACACCGGCCCGGCGTTTGGTGAGGAGCGGATGGATAGGAGCTGTCATCCGTATGACCCTATTCAGTGACCTCGTTGCATGGCACCGCCGCCTTCGGCCTGTCCATCCCCTGAGGAGATACTCTCGTTGAGTATCTCGGGTGCCGCTTCTCCAAGAAGCTCATACAGGCAACGTAAATGCAGGCGATACAAGCGATCAAAATCCTGTACGGTAGAGCCGGGATTGTAATCTCCAAACCACCAGAACCAGTCTGAACCTTCACAGATTCGCAATTGTTCTCTAGCGGCAGCACATTGCCCGGGTTCGAGTGTTTGCTCTCTCATTACCCGGTCGTAACATTTCTTGGCGCTGATCAACAATTCCCAGGCCCGGGTTTTGGCTGGATCTCCAATCCATGTGGCAAGATTGCCATGGACCCATGAGCCGGCCACAAGTTGCGGTAAGGGTTCTGCAGCAATGGTATCAGCCAGATAATCTGAGAAGGTGGTCAGGCATAAATCCGGATGCTCAGAGATTTTGCTGTAGAGCAGGGTGAGAAATGGCAGACCATTATGATGGTAATGTTCCCAAGCGTTTTCACCGTCCATGATGATACTCACCACCGGATTGTGTAGTGAAGCCGCGTGTTCGTTGATTTCACTGAGTTGATGGATGAAATTGTTGACCGCGTCCTCGGTGTCCCAGTGTTGGTATTCGAATCCAATCATGTCAGACAAGTGGTCATCACGAAAAAAACAGCAGATATTTTGTGATTCAGTAATTTTCCAGGGCTGATTCAGGGCAGTACCATGGCCGTTTTCACGCAGGTTGTAACCAAGGGAATGATGCAATACCCCTTCACCACTGGCACACCAGGTAAACCCGGCTTCATCGAGTAGCGCAACGGTAGCACAGGAGATAGCGCCTTCGGCTGGCCAGCAGCCGGCCGCTTCTGTTCCAAACGTTTGCAGATGATTCTGTTTGGCCAGTATCAGGTGCTCTCTGGCACGGGCAGGTCCATCCGGATACGTGTTGTCTGGAATGGCGACATCGGGAAGTGCTTCGCGAGCGCTGTGGAAATCTATTTGCAGCGGGATGATGGGGTGGGCATAGGCTGTCGTTGAAAGTTCGACCTTATTATTAGCAGCAAGTTTGCGGTATCGCCCAGGTAAATCATGCAATAATTCGGCAATTAGCGCGATCAGGGCATGTCGGTCTTCAACACTGAATTGTGCCGATTTTCGGTACAGTTTTTTTGCCACAACATGCTGCTCACGAATAGATTCAGCAAGCCAGGCTAAGTGATACCAGGTGAGCAGATCAAAGTAAAATTGTTCGTCGAGGTACTCTTCAGATTCTTGCTGGCGACAATGTTCGGCCAGATGCCAGAGCCGGCTATAGACCGGATAACGGTGCAGGTTCTGTTGGTGTTGTAGTTTGAAACATTGCTGCAGAATATGGGCTTTTTGTGTCGCACTCAATGCGCCAGGATTAGTCGCCAGTGCCGTCAGTAGTGGGTCGGGTAGTTCGCCCTGACCGTCCATCCAGGCCTGAATTCTGTCGGCATAGTCGGCGATCTGGATGGTTAACGAAGGCACGAAGTTAACTACGGCTCTGGCTCCGGATACGTTGTCAAGAACATAGGCCATATCGGTATATTCTTTGATTGCATGCAGGTAGACCCAGGGCAGAGCGTACTGATTGCTTCGGGTATCCCGATAGAAAGGCTGGTGCATATGCCAGCAGAATACGATGGACAGTTTTCCGCTCACGATGCAGAGCCGCTAGAAGTCATAGGAATTATTCCTGGGAACGTCGATCAGGCAGTGTGCAGATACTGACCCAGCATGGCGGCAGTAACCAGTACCACGCCATTTTTACTGAGAAAAAACCGTTTGGCATCCTCTTTCGGGTTTTTGCCGATAACGGTTCCTTCCGGGATGACGGTACCTTTGTCGATAATACAACGATTTAGCTGACAATGTCGGTTGATCGTCACATTGGGTAGCAGAACGCTGTTTTCCACTAGTGAATAGGAGTGTACCCGGACGTTGGAAAACAGGATGGAATTACGTAGTGTTGCGCCGGTGGTCAGGCAACCGCCGGAAACCAGTGTGTCTAGAGCTTGTCCACGACGGCCGTCACTGTCGAAGGTGAACTTTGCCGGTGGCAGTTGTTCTTGATAGGTCCAGATCGGCCATTTGATGTCATATAGATTCAGATCGGGGTTGAGTGATGCTAAGTCTAAATTGGTCGTCCAGTAAGCATCGATTGTTCCAATATCACGCCAGTACTGTGGTGCACCGGTATTGGCATTCATAAATCGAAATGAATACACATTGGCACTATGAATAGAATTGGGAATGATATTTTTGCCAAAATCGTGGTCAGAATGAGGATTTGCCTTGTCCTCAATAAGGCATTGGCGCAGATAGGACATCGAGAAAACGTAGATTCCCATCGAAGCCAGTGATTTGCCAGGAAAGCCAGCCATGGGCTGTGGATCGTCGGGTTTTTCGGCAAACTCGATTATGCGGTTTTTATCATCAATCCCCATGACGCCAAACGCTTTGGCATCCTCTCGAGGGACCGGGATACAGCCTACTGTGATGTCGGCGTTATAGGCAACATGGGCTGCAATCATCTTGCCGTAATCCATTTTGTAGATATGATCACCCGCCAGGATGACAACATATTCCGGATTGTGCGCGCGTAAGATATCCAGATTTTGATAGATGGCATCAGCGGTACCGGTATACCAATTTTCACCCATCCGTTGTTGTGCCGACAAAACTTCCAGAAATTCCCCGAACTGGCCCGAGAGGAAATTCCAGCCGCGTTGCAGGTGACGTTGCAGGGAGTGTGATTTGTACTGGGTGACGACCAGGATACGACGGATACCCGAGTTAATGCAGTTTGAGAGAGGAAAATCGATAATGCGAAATTTACCGCCAAAGGGTACTGCCGGTTT
>DRJH01000419.1 GCA_011052285.1 Gammaproteobacteria bacterium | reverse complement strand
TCTGTACCGTAAAGCCCCTTGCGGTAAGTGCGTCTGCATAATTCTCCCGTTGGTCTTCTTCATCTTCAACAATAGCGATAATTCTTGACATACTTCTCTCCTGATAGGTGAACAGTACTTCCTACAATGTGATCCGCTCCAGAGCATATGATACAGCGCTACCGAGGAGATATCCTTGCCTACATCACAATCCCGTTGCTTTACCAGCCTTTCACCATACTCTCACGCATCACTTGCCATGCGAATCGGTTTTACTGATAGTCGAGAACCAATGTTAGTAGCTAACCAGCTATGGGGGAATTATTATGCAAAAACAGATTTTTATACCACTTACAGACGAAATACTTTATGAGCACCCAGAGCGTATTAACGGACCACTTATGCCGTATAATCGCGGTCGACCATGCCATCATGAACTCGCCCACAAATCAATCACTGCCATCCGCAGTTGCCGAGGGGAAGATGCCATCCTCTACTCCTTTTCATCCTATACTTGCCAATCAATAAGGGCCCAAGAAATTGCCTGAAACCAATATTGTGCTTGTTCAAAGCGCCCCAAACAAACAGCAAAAGACTGAAATTATTACTATTTTGCGTGATTTGCGATCCTTGTTACTCACCAGCATGGCCACCGCAATCATCGTTAGCACCTGTATTGTTGTATTTACCTTGTTATTCAACTGGTGAAGTGACCGCCGAACGTCGCAAAGACCAACTGCCAGCGCTACACTATGCCGCACATTTGGGTGATTTGACAGCAGTTTTGCGGCTCCTTCAGGCTGGCGCTAATGCCGAACTGGCCGATTCAAGTGGTGTACTAACCGCCAGGCATCATGCCGTGCTCGGTGGCCACGGACAGTTGGCTAAATTACTATCCATCCTGCAAAACGATGAAGTCACCGATTTGGCTTCAGCATTCGCCCAGGCGTGCAGAAATGGTGAAACCACTATTGCTGAAATCTTGCTGGAACGAGGCTTTGTAGATACTGCAGTAAATCCCGGAGAGAACTCCGGACTGGGTGAGGCAATTATAGAAAACCATTTAGAAACAGTATGTAATCTACTGAAATTTAACATTAAATGGCCTGAATTATCTAACTATAAAGGGCTTATGCTAGCGGCTTGTTCGGGGAGTAGTGCGCTATTTGATGTCATGTTGGAACAGGCTCGAACCCTAGGCGCAAAGGATCCTGGTATCCAGGATGAGGATGGCAGAACTGCACTCCATTGGGCCGTATTAGGTGGTAGTCGCAGCATGGTCGAAAAATTACTGAACACAGGCATTAGTCCGGACATCACTAATCTCGCCGGGAATACAGCACTGCATATGGCTTGCATGGAAGGCCACGATAAGCTGATTCATCCTTTGTCTGTAACCATGGACCACCCTGAAGCGGTCAATAAAGATGGCTTTTCTATTTTGATAGTAGCCGCGTTGCATGGCAACGCCGCAATCTGCAGACAAATTTTACAGTGGAAGCTGGTTGATCCCAATATTCAGGATCGTACGGGAAATACCGCCTTGCATCGCTTGGCCGGGAGTGCGGATGCCGCTGATATTGAAGTTTTCTGTGAATATTCTGCCAATCCTGATCTGAGCAATGATCGGGGTGAAACCGTACTGATTCGCTGCATTCGACTGGGTAACCTGGAAGCTGCACAGAGTTTGTTGGCACAGGGAGTGGATGTCAATGCGGTGAATGAGCTGGGGCAGTCGGCACTTCATCTACTGTCAAAGCACCACCTGGATGCTCTGGTGGAGCCATTGGTGGATGCCGGAGCCGATATCGATGCACGGGATTGTCAGGGAAATACGCCGTTAATACAGGCGGTACTGGACAATTCGCTGCATACCGTGCTGGCTTTCGCCGACGAGTTAGCTACGGTAGACCTTAACAATATGGCTGGAAAATCAGCATTGGATTTAGCGCGTGACCTAGGACATGCCGATATAGAACAGCTGTTGGGGAAGTGTCTTGTCGAACAGCAGGAGGTGGATTAGCATTTTACTGGTACATTTGCGCTATTTAACATAATATACATTATGCGAAGTATTACCAAATGATCGTAGGTAACGACATAGGGGCAAAATCAGGCCAAAGCCCGCTTATCCGCAATGGGTTCTCTATCTTCTCATGCCGGGCATCGTCAAATTTACTTTGCTGGCCCCGTGAGGATGGGCATGGGAGAACAAGCTAAAGAAGTTCTCTGTCGTGGATTTTTTGATCGTAGCCAATGACACACCACGTAACTTGGCGAGAAAAACAGCCACATCATAAACATAGGCCGGTTCATTGCGTTTGCCACGATATGGTACTGGAGCAAGATATGGTGAGTCTGTTTCCACCAATATCCGGTCCAATGGAACTTTGCTTGCGGCATCCTGGATTTGCCGGGCACTTTTAAAGGTTAGAATTCCGGAAAATGAGATATAAAAACCCAGATCCAGGCATTGCCTGGCCATGGCCCAATCCCCGGTAAAACAATGGATGACGCCGCCGGCTGTTCCTGCATCATGGTCTTGCATAATCTGCAGTGTCTCGGTTGCTGCATCACGGGTATGGATGATTAGTGGTTTTTGAGACCGCTTCGCTGCTTCGATATGCTGGATAAAACGCTTCCTTTGCCATTGCAGATCACCTTGGCTGCGAAAAAAATCCAATCCGGTTTCGCCGATGGCCACAACAGCCGGGTCTGCGGCCAACGCACTCAGTTCATCACAGTCAGGATCTTTGCCTTCTGTTTCATTGGGGTGCACGCCAACGGAAGCAAAAATGTGAGGAAATTCTCTGGCCAATGACAGTACCTGTGGGTAATCCTCAAGATTTACAGCTGCGCACAACATGTAGGAAATTCCACGCTCACGTGCACGCTCGAGCACAAGATTCCGTTCTTCCAGTAACTCCGGAAAATTAAGGTGACAATGAGAATCTACCAACTCCACAAAGTATTTCCCATGCTAATGCGTTCTAATATAATACATTAATATTCTATTATATAGATTTGTATTTATGGCCAAAATTACATGGTATGGGTTGGACGGTTTGATTTGAGTGCCCCACCCAGAATAGCTTCAATTTTCGAGAGTGCCAGCCCTGAATCCTTTTCGCTGAACTGTATGCCTACACCCGGGGCTCGGTTCCCTTGGGCTGCGGTTGGGGTCAACCAAATCACTTTGCCGGCCACCGGAATCTTCTCCCGGGTATCGAGCAGGTTGAGCAGTAAAAAGACCTCCTCGCCCATTTTATAGGGTTTACTCAAGGGCACAAACAAGCCGCCGCCCTTGATAAAAGGCATGAAGGCGGCGTACAAGGCATTTTTATCGCGTATCGTCAGCGAAATGACGGTCGGCCGCTTGCTGCTTTGCGCTCCAGCTATTTCTTCGACACGATTAATATTCTTGCTATTCTCTTCCATTACACCATTATGCCACCGCACGCCTGCAGAAGAAAATAGTTATGCGGTTAAGGTCAGCAATATGTCTTCAATCAACAGACGGACATCCAATCCACTTTGTCCATCCCGGATGGCCCTGCTGGTACGATCATAGCCCTCAAACATGCTCGTCAGCTTCATTGGTAGTTGCGGATTTCCAGAATTTACTTGACCGGTTGAACCATTTCGGATGGCTTGTGCCAACAGTCTTTGCAAGTGCTGTAAATTTTCGATAACAGATTTTTTCCGTTGCCATTTCTCTGAGATCTCCGCAGCGGTGATTTGCTGCTTACATAATCGGCTAATATCTTCGGCACATTCCGTTGCTTGCTGTTGTTGTCCTGCGAGTGCCACAGCGGTTAGCGGTGACTGCCCGGCCCGGACGAATAAACTTTTCAATACCTCTTGCGATAGCCCGGGCAGCTGCTGCTGCAACCAGTTCATTACTTGTGCGATACACGGGGCTCGAAATGGAATTGGCGTACAGCGACTGCGGATCGTTGCTGGTAATTGTTCGGGTTGATGTGAAACTAGCAACAGGTAGGTCGGACCCACAGGCTCTTCGAGAAACTTGAGTAATGCATTGGCTGCGAAAAGATTCATCCGCTCAGCAGGACTAATGATCGCCACCTTGCACTCGGAAGTATGGGCACTCGAAAAAAGAGCATCGGTCAGTTGATGGATTCTGAGTACCGGAATTTGCATTTTTACCTTGGCCGATTTGGTTTCATCCTGTTCATAGCGTTTGCGATAACCCTGTGTCAGCTCAGGAAGGGAGGCTTTTTCACCCGCACTGAGCACATGAAAGTCCGGATGTGTTCCAGCCAAAAAAAGATGACAGCTGCGACAACACTGACAGGCCTGCCCTTGCTCGGATTTTTGACAAAGCAAGGCCATGGATAGCGCCAATGCCAAGGTATTCTTGCCCAGTCCCAAAAGGCCAGAGAACAGCATGGCCTGTGGCAAGTCGTGGTGTGATCGCACAAGCGATTGCCATTGGGGTTCATTCCATGGGTGTATCTTCATTTGTTGTAAACTCTATCGTCCCAGGCGCTGGCAAAATGCCTGCAAGCTGTCTGCAATGGCGTATTGTACCTGTGCGGGAGACCCTGAAGCATCAATACGCTTGATGCGTTCAGGATACGCACAAGCCTGTTGCAGATAAGCATCCCGAATGGCCTGTCGCAGATGCACGGTATCCTGTTCAAAACGATCTAACTGACCTCTGGACCTTGTGCGTTGCGCACTGACGGTAATGGGAATATCCAGCAACAGGGTCAAATCCGGTCGGAAATTGCCCTGTAACCAGGTTTCCAGAATACGTACCCGGTCTGCTCCCAGGCCCCGCCCTCCTCCTTGATAAGCATAAGATGCATCCGTAAATCGGTCACTCAGCACCCAGACGCCTTGTTTCAGTGCAGGCAGTATTTTTTGCCGCAAATGCTGAGCTCTAGCGGCAAAAATCAGCAATAACTCGGCTTCCGCTTCAATGGTGTCCGAATCACTGTGGAGAAGAATTTCCCGCAATGATTCACCCAGCTGTGTACCACCTGGCTCCCTGGTTTGTAAAACGGTAAAACCACGTCGCTCAATCCAGTCAGCAATAGGTCCAAGTTGGGTTGTTTTACCGGCACCATCGGGACCTTCTATGGTAATAAAATAACCTCTGGCTTGGCAAGATATTTCCAGTAGTGAATTCATGAGCGGTGCATACTGGCGGGCTTGTGTCGACGACTGCGCTGATAGCGGTCAACCGCCCGATTGTGTTCCGCCAATGAATTGGAAAAATAATGGCGTCCATTGCCCATGGCCACAAAATACAAGGCCTTGGTATCAGCAGGATGCAAGGCCGCTATAATGGATGCCTTGCCTGGCAAGGCGATGGGTGTCGGTGGCAAACCATAACGGGTGTAGGTGTTGTATGCGGTATCACGACGCAGGTCACGCCGCCGTAGATTGCCCTGAAATTTCGATCCCATACCGTAGATAACAGTAGGATCTGTCTGCAATCGCATATGCCGTCGCAAGCGGTTTTGAAATACTGCAGATATCATAGCGCGTTCACGGGCCACTGCAGTTTCCTTCTCAATGATCGAAGCCAGAATTAATGCTTCATAGGGGGTTTTTATGGCTAGATTATTTTGACGCTGTGACCAGCTCTCTCGCAAAATGGTCTGCATTCGCGCATAGGCGATCCGCAGTACCTCCAGGCTTTTCATTCCAGCGACATAACGATAGGTGTCTGGAAAAAACCACCCTTCCGGGAGCTCGTCCTGATGCCCCAATTGGGTCATAATCTCTTTGTCGCTTCTGGATACAAGTTCGTGTTGCAAGCGGGGTGTTTTGGCGAGTAGCTCCAATAATTGTCGAAAGGTACGGCCCTCCGGAACGGTTAATGAATAACGGATTGTTTGTCCGTTGATTACGGCCCACAAGATTTTGCGAATTGAATCATGCGCAGCAATGGCATATTCGCCGGTACGAATGGATTTTCCCGGCCAATCCAGCGCTGCCCAGATCCGGACCGAGTAAGGTTCCGGAACCCAGCCTTTCTGAAACAGGATCCGTGAAAATTGACGTAATGTTTGTCCTGACGGTATTTGCAAAGTGACTGTTACTGAGGGCTGTGTGGTGCTCTTTGCTGGCGAGGAGATCGGTCGATTACCGATGTACAGTAGATAGCCTATCCCGATTGCTGCGAACAACAGCATCAGAGACATTGAGAACAATAAGGTTTTCAGCAAGGTTGGGCGCATGCCTGCTATTCTGTCTGTTTGCCCTCATAGGAACGGTTCGCTTGCATCATCTTATCGGTATTGCTTGAACACCAGTGAGCCATTGGTGCCACCAAATCCAAAAGAATTACTGATGGCTGCCCGAATACACATTTCCCGGGCCGCGTTGGGAATGAAATCCAGATTGCATGCGGGATCTTGTGAACGTAGATTAATGGTGGGTGGTGCAATCTGCTTATGAATGGCCATTATCGTGTAGATCGCTTCAATACCACCAGCGGCTCCGAGTAGATGGCCAGTCATCGATTTAGTGGAACTGACCGCCACCTTGTCAGCATGGTGTCCGAGGGCAGATCTGGTGGCCAGTGTTTCTGCGATATCACCCTGCGGGGTTGAGGTACCGTGCGCGTTAACATAATCAACGTCATCGGGATTCAGTCCGGCATTATGCAGGGCGTTGTTCATGCAGCGACAGGCACCTTCACCATCAGGCAGCGGGCTGGTCATATGGTGAGCATCTGCACTCATCCCAAACCCTGATAACTCAGCGTAGATGGTCGCCCCGCGGTCCCGGGCATGCGCCAGCTCTTCCAGTACAACCACCCCGGCACCCTCCCCCATCACGAATCCATCTCGTTCCAAATCCCAGGGCCGACTGGCAAACTCCGGCTCATCATTGCGCCTGCTCAATGCTTTGGCATTACCAAAACCGGCCATGGCAGTGGGCGTGATTGCAGCTTCTGCGCCACCCGCTATCATGACATCTGCATCACCGTACTCTATCAGGCGGGAGGCTTCACCAATAGCGTGGGTCGCAGTTGAACAAGCCGTAACCATGGATAGATTTGGCCCTTTCAACCCGTAACGAATCGACAGATTTCCCGAAATCATATTGATGATGCTCATCGGTACGTAGAAAGGGGAAACCCGGCGTGGGCCCTTATCACGCAACACGTAGCTGTATCGTTCAATACTTTCCATACCACCGATGCCGGAGCCGATATAGACACCGATGCGCTCCGCATTCTGTCGGTCGATATCGAGACCAGCGTCTGTAAAGGCTTCCATACCCGCCACCATACCCAACTGGATGAAACGATCCATCTTGCGGGCATCCTTGCTAGGGAAAAACTGTTCCGGTTCAAAATCAGGGATCTCACCGGCAATTCGACTTGGATACCCGGTCGCATCAAAACGGCTAACTTTTCGAATCCCGGAGACCCCGGCCGTGATGTTACTCCAATTGATAGAAAGTCCTGTACCCAGAGGGGAAATGATACCCATTCCGGTAATGACGACGCGAGGTTTGCTCATTTTATTCCTCTCCGGTTTCAATCATCAGCCACCTAAAGTGGGTAGCAAATCCTACAGTATCCATTCTGTAATCGAATTGCCCCTAAAAAATATGATTTTCGGCAAATAGTCATGACGCATTAGTCACAGAAAAACCGCCACCATTCACCAGGTGGCGGTTTTAGCAATCATACTGCGAATTGTGTTTGCGTACTTATCAGGCGGATTCCTCGCTATTCTTTTTGACATAGTCAACAGCTTCTTGCACCGTAGTAATCTTTTCGGCTTCCTCATCCGGAATTTCCATATTGAACTCTTCTTCCAGAGCCATAACCAGTTCAACGGTGTCCAGTGAATCAGCGCCCAGATCGTCAACAAATGAAGCGGCCAGGGTTACCTGATCCTCGCTAGCACCTAATTGCTCAACTACGATCTTCTTGACACGTTCTTCGAGACTACTCATGAGTTGTGAACCCTCCAAAAAAGTTGAAAATCCCTGCCATAACGGCATGCCGACGCAGGATCATGGGCCTAATTA
>DRJH01000418.1 GCA_011052285.1 Gammaproteobacteria bacterium | reverse complement strand
TTGGGACAGTTCGTATTTCGACAAGCCACACCGATCACCATCATTGCCACCTTGGTGCTTGGTGCCGGTTTTTGGGGAATCTCCCGCACCGTGGTTAACGACAATCCGGTCAACTGGTTCTCCAAAGGCAGCGAACTGCGTATTGCCGATCAAGTCATGAACAAACTGTTCGGCGGCACCTATATGGCATATCTGGTACTGGAAGGTACGGTCGATGGGGACATGAAACGCCCCGAGGTACTGAACTATATGGCCAAATTACAACGTACACTGACTGCCGATCCGTCGGTTGGCAAGACTTCATCGCTGGCCGATATCGTTGCCCAGGTCGGGTATGTGATCCACGATGCCGACCCCAGCTGGCGTAAGCTACCGGATAACCGTGAAGAATTGGCTCAGTACCTGTTCCTGTACCAGATGTCTGGAGATGCGAACGATCTGGATAACTTCGTTGATTACGGTTATCGAAGCGCCAATATCTGGGTTCAGATGAAGCAGGGAGATAACCGGATCATGGCTCGTGTTGAGGATCGTGTGTCCGCATACACCACCGCCAATCCACCCCCGGATGGTATCTCCCTCAAATGGTCGGGCCTCACCTATATCAACAAGGTCTGGCAGGACTTGATGGTGATCGGCATGATCAAGGCGATCCTCGGTGGCTTTGTTGCCGTATTGGTACTGATGGTGATCCTGTTTCGATCTGTGAGCCTGGGCGTATTGTCCATGATGCCGCTCACCTTCGCTATCACCCTATCCTATGGTTTGGCGGGTTTTGTCGGTAAGGAATACGATATGCCCATCGCTGTGGTTTCATCCCTCGCTTTGGGTCTGTCGATCGATTTTGCGATCCATTTCATCCAACGCTGTCGTATTTGTCTGGTGCAAACAAACGGTGATCTGGAACAGGCCAATCAGCTGCTGTTTGGAGAGACCGCGCGGGCCATTGTGCGCAACGCCCTGGTGATTGCCATCGGTTTTTCCCCCATGGTGTTTTCGCCCTTGGGCCCCTACAAGACGGTCGGTGCATTTTTCGCCCTACTCATGCTCTTTAGTTCTCTGACCACCCTGGGGTTACTTCCGGGTCTGCTCAAGATCACCCGCGGGTGGTGCTGGGGGAAAGATGTTGCAGTACCACCATTAAAATCAGCGTAGAGGAGAGTGCATATGAGTCTACCCACATGGCGTATTCCCGGGCCCGTGCTGGCTTTGATCACACTGGCCTGGGTGTCAGGCGCTGCTACGGCTGCCGTGCCGGATGCCCAAACGATTGTCGCTAACTCCCTGCAAGCCTTCTATTATGCGGGTGAAGATATGCGTGCCCGTATTTCCATGCGGCTTATTAACGCCCAGGGGAAGGAACGCAGACGGGAGATGATTCTGCTGCGAAAAAATATCGGCAAAAGTGGAGAGCAACGTTATTACATCTATTTTCGTGCTCCACCCGACATCAAGGGCACCACTTTTATGGTCTGGAAATACCTGCACAAAGAAGATGATCGCTGGATTTTTATCCCGGCAATCAAACTGGTGCGGCGGATCGCAGCCGACGATAAACGGTCCTCCTTTATCGGCTCCGACTTCACCTATGAAGATATCTCCGGCCGTGCCGTGGACGATGAAACACATACCTTGCTGCGCACAGAGGAACTGGCAGGTAGAGCTGTGTATGTCATCGAGAGCAGACCTAAGACCCGGGCGGACTATACACGCCGTCTGTCCTGGATTGATCAACAACGTGGGCTGCCACTTAAGGAGGAATATTTTGATGCCCGGGATGAAAAGGTGCGGGTCTTTACTGCCGACCGGATTGAGCAAGTTGATGGCTACTGGACCGTCACGTCACGGACCATGAAAAATCTGCAAACCGGACATCGCACGCAAGTACGTTTTGATGACATCAAGTATGACCTTGGCCTCAAAAAAAACCTGTTTACCGAACGCTATCTACGTACCCCGCCGCGAAAATGGCTCCGTTAAGAACCACAATCGTCAGTGTGGTGGCTTTTATGATAACCGCCAGTCTAATGAATCGAGCAAGCGCCGGGGATGTTGAGCTGGCCGGTTTTGTTCAGGCCCATGCTGTAGCACGAATGTCGAATGTGGACTGTCCTGCCGGAACCGAGTGTGCTGTCCCGTTCAATGAACAACGGCTGCAATTGAAAGCGGAAGGAGGTAACGAAGCAGGCAGCCTGTCTTTTCTCGGTAAAATAGATTTGATTCATGACTCGGTGTTGGATGAGCGTGTGGGCGAAGTGCGCGAGCTTTACGCTGATTATAATTCGGATAACTTCAGGTTGCGTAGCGGTCGGCAGATCATTACCTGGGGGCTGGGTGATCTGCTGTTTATTAATGACATCTTTCCCAAGGACTGGGTAGCGTTTTACAGCGGTCAACCCCTGCAGTATCTTAAGCGCGGTAGCGACGCCCTGAATCTGGATCTCTATCTAGGTACCACTACACTGGAAATAGTGCTCAGTAGATTTCGTGGTGACCGGCTGCCGGATAGCCGGCAGTTTGTTATGGGCAGCCCTTTTTCACCCTTATTGCCGTATCACATCGATGAGCCGACAGGAGCAGAGCTTGCCCTTCGATTATCCGGCAACCTCGCCAGCTGGGACGCGGCGGTCTATGCATCACACGGTTATTATCGTGCGCCTGCTTTGACTGCGACAGCCACCGAGGTGTACGGCTTTTACCCACGCCTCAATACGTTGGGAGCGACCCTGTCGGGTGCGTTCGCCAATGGTGTACTGAACCTGGAGCTAGGGTACTACGATTCCGTGAATGATCGGGGTGGTGATATCCCTGCCATCGAGAACAGTCAGGCACGATTTCTTGTTGGATACTCGCGCCAGCTGGGGCAGGAAACCCAGCTAGGTGTTCAGGCCTATGCCGAGTGGCTGCAGGATTATCATGCGTATGAACGCAGCCTGCCTGCTGGATTCGCTCTTCGTGATGAAGTGCGTACCGTCGCGACAATACGATTCACCCAGCGCTATTTCTATCAAACCCTGACCTTCAATCTGTTTGCGTTCGTGGGCCTCAGCGAGGGTGATTCCTATGTAGTACCGTCCGTACGTTATGCGTTCAATGACAACCTGTGGGCAGAACTTGGTGCAAACCTGTTCGGCGGCTCGCGCCATGGTATGTTGGGCGCTATGGGCGACAACGGCAATGTTTACCTGACAGTGCGTTACGCATTTTAAAAGGCTAGGAGGCTGTCCGAGAATAGAAGCCGTAGCGAGGGGAAGCTGCTTTGAGGCAGATTTTTTCATGATTTGAGGCGAATACTGATTGTATTTAACGAGAATCAGGGGGAAATCTGGCCAAAGTCAGCTTTTCCGCAGCAGGTTCTCTATTCTCGGACAGCCTCCTAGAGTACTGCGCATCTTTAGCTATCAACTACTTTTCGGGGGATGCCTCTTCGAGGCAGGAGCACTACAAATCCGCCAATCCCAGATGGTGGCAATACTTAGCAGCAAGAAGCCCACCACTTCGGTCAGGCGCTCGTAGTGAACGTACATCGCATAGCTGATGGTCGCCGCCCCGAAACCACCCACCAAGATTGGCCCAGGCAGCCTGTGCCGGGTAAAACCCAGGCCAAGTCCGGCGATAGCGATCGATGCAAAGCCAACGATAGCAGCGGCCCATATGGTTTTATTGATATCGATAGCCGTACCCAACATACCCAGGAGTGCTATGGCCACGAGCGTTCCATAACAAGTGGCCAATGAAAGCGCTGTAGACAGTGCTGCGAGCCAGCGTAATTTTGAGCTTCTGAGCGACATGACCCCTCCTTTGAGCGTTATTATGCATTCGCCATTTTACTACAAGGTCATTAAAATAAGGGACGCTGCCCAGCGCCGTACGTGACATTAGTATCCTGACACGCGACGATATCTTTTTCCGGCACTAAAGAGCTATGGATGGGAGGGCGGCTTTCCTGCATCGAAGACTGAATGATATAAATCCAGCCCATAACTGGTTGGTAGCGGCGCCCGTATTTGTAGCTGGTATGTGCGTTCGCCACTGGCTGTTCTTGTGGCCCGCAAGAACAGCGAATGATCCAGTTTTTGCGCAAAATAATCGCCAGCAAATTTGTAGAGGTGGGTGACAAAGAAAACCTTGATACGTTGTTCCAACAAGGCAGTGACAATTTGTCGTGCAATTTCCGAGCCTTCCCGCTCATTTGTGGCCGCAAACGACTCATTGAACAGCACCAGGGTATCGGGTTCGAGTTCACCAACAATGGTATCCATACGCGCCAGCTCTTCATCCAGCTTGCCACTTTTCATGGAGGCATCTTCTTCCCGTTTGAAGTGCGTGAAAAGACCTCGGCAGAGATTGGCTGAAAACGACTCCGCTGCCACGAACATCCCACACTGCATCATCAATTGTGCCAAGCCGATGCTACGTAAAAAGGTCGTTTTGCCCCCCTGGTTGGCACCCGTGATGAGGATGAGATTTTTATTGTCGGCGTTCACATTGTTACCCACGACCCCTTGTTTTAAGGTCAACGCCAGGGTTACATCATATAATCCCGCGAATGAATGCAGTCGCTCGCGGGTTGTGACAGGCTGGGGAAACGCAATGGGTTCTTGCAGCTGTGAAAGTTCTTGATGTACATTCAGGCAACCGAGGTAAAATGCCAATTCCTGGCGTAGTGTCTTGAAAAAGTTATCGATATGATCGGCAGATTGGGCAACTTTATCGGCGACCGAATTGAGGCCACGATCCCGCAACTCGGACAGCGCTCTTGCACCAGCATTATCACGAGGGTGCAGCGTAAAGGAGTACGTCGGCGTTTTACGGGTTAGAACCCGTGTAAGCCAGGTACCACCAGGTGAATTGGGTTTGCGCAAGGTGGTGTGACAGCCTTCGTTTCCTTGTCCCAATTCTGCACTAAGCAAAATACCATGTTGAAACTGTAGTTCTTTAAGGAGGCGTTGCACCACGCTAAAATAGTCGTCATCAAGCTCTCGTCGAATCATGGCAAAAAATTGGATAAATCCCCGTGATGTAAATGCCTCTGCATGTTCATCAGCGATGATCCGTAATTCTTTCAGTAGTCCGATGAACATCTGCAGCATCTCGCGACTACCTCTTAAAATAGCACCTGGGTAGTGACTGAAAATACCCATCCACTGCCGACGTTTATTTTCAATGGCCTGTAAGGGAAGGTGATAAATCTGGCGAATAACTTCCGGATGTTTCAGGCAATCTTTGAGGATTTCCTGGCGATAGGAGATGGCATCTGTGCTGTCAAGACTGAATAGAACAGCGGGTTTTGCGATATCGAACAAAAACCGGTCACCCTGTGCCATGCTCTCAAATAACGTATCCAATTCAAGATCCTGGATTAATATTGACGCATTGTCTGGAAGCTTTTGGGTGAGATCAAAGTCCTGGTCAGGGGAGAGGAGAAAAACGTTCATGATGGAATACGCTTCCTGATCTGCGCATACGTCAGACCGTGTTTTTCAGCCAGTGAGAGCGCATAGGCCAGTCCATTGGCGGGCATCCTGATAATTTTGAAGGTTCGTTCAGCCTGATTTTCAGGATCAACAGTACTGACCATACTGACGGTTTTTTCGCTCAAACACGATAATTCGTCAATGAAAGTAACCCACACACACAGGCTATCTTGGGCCATCACGCGAGTCATAATCTCCTCGCTCAGTACCACAGCGTCCTTCAGGGTTGTGGAGGCAAATATTTCGTTTAAAATGAGGATGCTGTTGGCTGTGGCACTGCTGAGGACCTCATGAATACGTAGCAGATCATCCTGTAATTTTCCACGCAGATTGTGGATATCCTCAGCACGTTCGAAGTGAGTCAGGATCTGGTCAAAGAGAAAAAGTCGCGCCACGGTACCTGGCACGGGGTAGCCCAAACTGGCTAGATAGTGCATTTGCCCGAACTGGCGGGCAAATGTAGTTTTGCCGCCCTGGTTGGGTCCGGGGACGACAATAATCCGCTCCGACCCCTGCAGGAAGAAATCATTGCAAACCACAGCATCGGGGGTGGCAAGTAACCTATTCGCCAAGGCCAGATCAAAACTATCCCGCACATAAACCTCGTGGCTGCTTGCACTGAGCTGGGGGTAGCAAAATTTCAGACCCTTTGTTTTGATATCAGCAATGAATTCCAGATAAGCGATATAAAACTGAATTTCGCAATCAAATTTGTGCAGTGTTTGTGCCACAAATGATTCGTGTCTGTTACAGAATTGTCTGAGAGAGTCAAACAACTCCGGAAACAGACGAGCAACAAACTCGAGAATTTTTTCTTCGATGTGATTCACGCCTCTCCGCTCCGGCAGCTTGGTCAGGTATTGCTTTACGGTGCCTTGTTTAAACCTGGCCAAGATTTCCTCCACCTCTGAGCTGTACTCTATTTCCCCTTCATACTTCTTTACCTTGAACTTGCCGTCCTGGAGGATCACACAATACTTCACACCCTGCAGTCCATCCTTGACCTGATGTGCGTCTTCGCGCAGGGATTGAAATTCCTGTGATTGTATATAGGCGGTTACGTAGGTGCGAAATTCCAAAAGACCACGAGATTGCAGCTCATTCCGGTTCAGGTTCCTCGACAGCTCGAGTAAGGCATTGCAGTAGAC
>DRJH01000417.1 GCA_011052285.1 Gammaproteobacteria bacterium | reverse complement strand
CGGATCACATAGATGCCATCCAGCTCTGCCTCCGCGTTGACCTTCTCTTCGTCGATCTTAAAGTGGAACTGACGCTCTGCAATCTCAAGTTTGAAGTGCTTGGCCATCTTGTATTGATTGATCACCCGACCCACACGTACGCCAAAGTTGACCTGTAGCTTCCCTTTCTTCTGATTTGCCGTTTACTTGATCTGAGTCAATAAAATTATGTTTTTATCATTTTGGACTCTTTTTTTTTGAACTATCTTTATATAAGGAGGGGTGCCTGAAAAGAATCTCAACAGGTGGGGATGACTGGAAATATCCAGTCGCAGGAGAGCGGGTTAATAGTCCCTGGCACGGATCCTTCGGGAGTCGGTTGTGGGGATGGCAATATGTTTCGAGGATCATTAACTCCACAGTATGCACCGTGCGTTAACGTTGATCGGCTGGACTCGTTTGCAGATAACACATCGGTTGCCGGGCATGAAGCGAGCGGGGGACAAACAGGCACACCGGGGCCGGTCTTGTGCGGGCGTCGCCGGGGCGATCGCTTTATATCCATGGAGCGGGGGACGGTGCCTGCAGGAATGGTCGTACCTGGCACTGCTGACGATGAGAATCTGGCCTGGGCAGTTTACGGTAAAGGAATGTGTGAACTGAACAGGCAGGCAGCAGGAAGCTATCATTATTTCAGGGAGGCCCTGGCGGAGTTTCGTCAGAATAAAAACACCACAGGCTCGTATCTGGCATGGAGTGGTGTGGTCGAAAGCCTGCTCTACGAAGGGCTGGATTACAGGTCTCTGGATTGCTGGATTCAGGCATTTGACGATCTGGAACCTTTATCCGGTGATGTTTGTTCTGAAGCCATGTTGTTGGCAAAGGCAAGCTTGCTCGAAGCATTGTTGTTGCGGAGTCCGGCAGATTGTCGTCTTCCGGAATTGGCGCGAGAACTCGCAGCAGGCTTACAGGTATGGCATGGATTTCTCCAGGCTCCTGTTCTCGCAAACCGGCTTATGCAGTATTACGTGTGGACCGGTAATATCGTAAAGGCGTCTGCTCTTATGGGTATTATCCACCACCGGCTGATGGATGCCGGTATGGGCAGTGAAAATACGCTGTGCATGCAGGCAACGAGTGCGATGTATTGCTGGATATCCGGTCATTCAACAGACTGCTTTTCGATGCTTTGCGCGGACCTGGATAAGGCGCAGGAGGATTGCGCTGTCTGGATTTATCAGTTGTATACGTATGGTGCATATGCCGCGCTTGTCAAAAAAGACTTTAAACGATTGAGTAAATTTGTGGAGCAGATGCGCTTAATTGCCAGAGACGGTAATCGTCTGGATGAGGCTCATTATCACCTGCTGGCCGCCTGCTCGTCTTTGCTGAATCAAAATTTGAAAGAAGCATTTGAACTGGCGAATACAGCGGTTTCGCTGGCGAGGGAATTGGGTGCACCCTTGCTGGAAGGGTTTTGTCAGCTTGCTGTCTGCCAGGTGAGATTGGCGCAGGATGGAGAAATTACCCAACTGGATAGAAAACGTATTCGAAAACAAGCCGGGGAAGCGGGGAGCCGGTTTCTGCAGCATCTGGTAGCGCTGCTGGATGTCCAGGAGAATCTGCGAAGCGGGAAGAAGAAACATGCCCTTCAGCAACTGCGGAGTGCATTACAGTTTGCCAGGGAGCAGGGATATTTGGGGCTGCCCTGGTTTTCGGAACAGTGGTTGTGCGGTATCTGCGAAACGGCATTCAGCGCCAAAATTGAAGAAAGTTATATTAGTACGTTGATTCGCCACAATAATGTATTGACTACCTCAATGGAGTTTGAAAATTGGCCACGTCAACTCAAGGTATACACACTTGGGCGTTTTTCCCTGTTACGGCAGGGCAAGACAGTTCGGTTTTCCGGTAAACCACAGCGAAGACCCGTTGATCTTTTGAAGGTTCTGGTGGCAATGGGCGCGCGTGGTGTCAGTGTTGAGTATGTGTGTGGAGCTTTATGGCCGGAAAAAGAGGAGGATGCAGCTTATCACGCATTAGAGACTACGCTATACCGTTTGCGGAAACTTGTCGGTCTGGAACAGGTCATTACGATTGAATCTGGAGAGCTATCGCTGGATAACCGTCATTGCTGGGTTGACACATGGGCTTTTGAACGGGTGCTCAGTGAGATGGAAACTGTTCTAAAACAAAAAAATATAAACAGGAAAAACAAGAACCTCAAAAAAATAATGGATCGGGCTTTGAATTTGTACCATGGAAATTTTCTGGGTGAGCACGAGAATGATGCCTGGTCAGTAAGTTTGCGTGAACGGCTGCGGAACAAGTTTATCCGCATGCTACTTGTTGTCGGTAAGCTCCGGGAAGATTGTGAGAAATGGGAGCAGGCCATTGCCTGTTACCAGAAAGGTCTGGAACTGGATGATCTTGCCGAGGTTTTTTATGCCAGGCTTATTACCTGTTACGGCAAGCTTGGTCATACAGCAGAGGCGATGGTGACTTATCGGCGCTGCCAACATATATTATCAGTAGTACTCAGCATTAAACCTTCTGAAGAAACCCAAGCCGCCATGCGGCGCTTAATGTAAGTAGTGTAACCAGACTACAAATTTCCTTAGCAGTCCGCTGGTTTGTAGCCGGGCAAAACTTACGCCATCCCGGGGTATCCAGGGCATCCTCATTGATATAAAAACTCACGCTCATAAGAGCGTGGGTTTTTATATCAATAAATTTTTCCGCTTTATTTCCCTATCTGTGAGTAATCTGTAAGTGCCGGTGATCTATTGTAGCTCTTAAATTCAAGGTGTCTGAACCAGGAACATGTAAACGACCAAGAAACTGAAATGCAGACCTATATCGTCAGGATTTACCGGCGCAACAACAGCAACCCGGAGCAGGTCGTGGGCAGAGTCGAAGACATTGAAAACGAGGACCACAAGACCTTTCAGAGTGCTGCAGAGCTTCTCGACAGGCTCAAATGTGTTGCGAAGGTAGCAAGCGCAGAGGTAGCCCGTCTAACCAGGACCAAAACCCGAAATGGAGGGACAAACGATGTTAAATAAAATGAAACAATCAGCAATGGCCATCGCATTTATGGTTGGCGCAGCAAGTGCACAGGGCGCGACAATTTCACTTTTAGCGACGACGCCTGTTGTCACGGAAGGTGATTTGATCAGCCTGGAAATTTATATGGACTTTACCGACGGCGCCACACTGGGCGGTGGTTTTGATCTTCAGTTCAACAGTAGCCTGCTGTCTTATGTTTCAGGCTCCTATGTGATCGATCCGGCGCTAGGGAGTGATCCGTTTTTTACCCGTGATGACAGTGTCGGTGAAGATGCTGCCCACAGGATTGATGTTGGGCCGGGCAGTTTGATCGGGCTTGCATTCGGTGATTTTTCCGGTTTGGCGGGTCCATCTCGCGTCGGCACCCTGCAATTCACGGCGGATAATCCGGGATTCGCTAACTTTGGACTGATTGATACCACGAATTCAGCCGTTGGCAATTTCTTTGCCGCAGACACAAGTGGTATGCAGTTCCCCAACTATGTGGGCACCCAGGTAGAGATAGGGGCTGTACCGGTTCCGGCCACCGCCTGGTTGTTCGGTTCCGGCTTGATCGGTCTGGCTGGTGTGGCGCGGCGACGCCGGGCATAACGAGGCATAGATATTGTTTCTAAATTGTTCCTGTAGTCTAAGGAGAAATAAAATGCGATTTACAATAACAATTTTATCAGTACTTGCCAGTGTGTGCATGTCAACTGTTGTAGTTGCATCTACAGTATGGGAAGCCACCGATGGAGATATAAATACCTTTAATTTTAATAATGGAGCTGGTGGGTTTGGCTTCGGGATTTTCGATGATAATAATATCACCCTGAATGACACACTCGGATATTTGCCATTGCAGAATTTTGACAGGGTGACAGTGGATAACATGGGTACCAACTGGAGTGTCACTAATCTTGCCGGTGGTTCTCTTACCCTGACGGACTCGGGTTACTTCCGCATTGCGGTGGATGATGGAACCGGCTGGTCCGGGGATACGGGTTACATCCCGTATGGTGGAGGCGGTGGCTATCAGCTCGAATTTCTTGGAGGGGCCGCCAACCTGCTGGTAGTTGATGTGCAACCCGTACCTGTGCCGGCTTCGTTATATCTTATGTTTTCCGGATTAATTGGTATGGTCGGGTTTGTTCGGAGACGGGCAAGCTTAAGAATAAAACTGAATATAAAACGCAATATCCTGGCGATGTTAATGATGGCATCGGGTTCTGTCTTTGCCGCAGGTTCTGCAAGTAGCAACTATGCCATTCCCTGGGATGTACTGGATGGGGGAGGGGGTGTAGCGAGTTCTAGCGGTTACGCGCTGTCTGACTCGGTTGCACAAGGTGCAGTTGGCCGGAGTTCAAGTGGTGGTTACGTTATGT
>DRJH01000416.1 GCA_011052285.1 Gammaproteobacteria bacterium | reverse complement strand
TGTCTTGTCTGGTTTCATCTAAAACACAGGAAAGTGCGGCCAAATAGAAGAACATTTCTATATATTTATCATAAGGTTATTTTTACATGCGGCAATTTCTCATCTAATCTTGCGTTTTATCATCTAAAACCAATTCCCACTGAGAGCTACGACCAGGGCCCGAATTGCGTATGGTTCTGTCGCGTTTGGACATGGCGTATAGCAAATTTCTGACCTTGTTACTTTTCTGTGGCTCGCTCAGCACGTCTGATAATTTGTCCGTCAATAACTCATCGATATCCTGCCGACTTGCTTTGCCATATTTCTTCAGGTACTCGATGACCATTTTCTTATAGTGCGCATCATCAAAAGCCCGATTCTTAATGTACTTTGCTTTGTCATCAGTGGCGGCTGCAATGTGCGCTGCAACGAATAACCTTGGATAACGACCTTCAATCAGCTGCTGACGACGCAGGTAATTAGCCTCAGCCTTTTCGATAGTTTGTCGTTTCTGAATCTTGTCGAGCAGAATTACAGTTTCTAATGGCAACTCCTTATGTGCCATCAATACTGCAGTGTAATGCGGGTCGATAACTTTGCCATAAATCTTCACAGTGACGCTATCCGCAACGGATACATCAATATCAGGCAATGGATAGAAACGCTTGCGTTGCTCATCAAACATTCTTCGGATACCATAGCCCATGGTGTCGATCATATTGACATTTACCATGGCATCGGCCAGAAACCGGTTACGGTAACGCTGTGGAGTTCTGTCACCCAGAATGTAATCAGCGAGTTTGCCTTCAAAGAATCCACCGGCGCTCACGAAATACAACTGGTCGGTCGTTTCAGTCACGACAATCCTCGACTGCAAACAATAATCCTGGTGCGCAATCGCATTGTGAAGTGCTTCAAGAATGACGCCTTTTTCATACTTACGCATTTCCAGCGGCACCAGTTGGTGCTGCAAATCGATCTTCTGCATCGTATTGCGAATCCGCAAGTACACTTCGCTGGTCGTCAGCAAAAATGGTGGGCCAAAGTGTTCGTATGCATCTTCCTCCGCTTTCAATTGCCACGTAATCTGGGCCACCGCCGGTTGAATATGATGTACCGCTTCGGAGCGTCCCAACAGCAACAAGGCAGCCCGTGTAATCTTCCCATCGCGGGTTATTTTTGCACGATCCAGAAAGGTACCCAACGACCAGGATTTGATATCTGCCGTGAAGGAACGGTCCTTGTTTTTTGCCTCAAAGTTGGCACGTGCCATTGCTATTGCCTGCGGGTCGAGATCATCCAGCGTTGCTTGAGCGCAGATTACCGCCGACCAGTCCTCGGACGTATTCTGTGCACGAATGATTTCCAGCTCCTGCAGATTGAGCGGACCGATTGATTCTCCATCACGACCATACCAATGGCCCTTCCAGGCAACAGGCATGCCCTTTGGGGCAGGCGGCACCTGAAACATCACGACACGACCAGCCGGGTGGTTCACAACGTAAATCTCGATGAAGGTAATGCCCCCCATTGTTTGGGCTGCAACTTCCTGCTTGAGACTATTCAAATCAGCCGGATTTTCGCGGAAATGGCTGCCACAAACCGTGTGATCTTTGTCGACCACTCCGAACACCAGCCAACCGCATGGTCGATTTTTCAAATTGACCTCGTTAGCCAACGAAGAGAAATACCTGCCCAGCTTGTTAAAATCGTACTGGTTGCGAGCTTCCTTAAACTCTACCCACTCGGTTTCATGTGGCAGCCTGAGCAGATCATCAAGAAGCGGGGAAAGCTTGGACTGTTTCATATTGCAATCTCGCCATTCATCAAGCGCGGTGGCTGGGATCGTGCAATGCTCTTCCAACTAACCACAAAGAAATCCACAGGAGTTGGTTCAGATACTGCCATAGCCAATCTCCGACAATTCGACAGCAACTATCTGCATCAGTGTAACTTCCGCGTATGCGTTTATCTGCATAGCCGTTAAAAACGCACCCCAAGGAGGCTCCCCGATTGTATTTTATCGGTAAGCGTTAAACGGACATATTGATCAAAATTGAAGTTATCGGAGAAATCGTCATACGGGACCATGTCCGAATTCAGGGCACATATGTATTGAATGCCGGCTTCCTCAGTTATTTGAGAGGCCCGTTCAAGTGCAAGCGCTCTTTGACGTGAATCAACACCATCGTAGAGAATGCTGTCGTGAACCAGGAAATCGGTACCACCAGGATCTTTCTGGGAAATTTGCAGTAGCATAAGGTCAAAACAAAAGACTTTCATTTTACCGATACCCTCGCTACCACTGCGTTCAATCTCGACTTGGTATTTGTACCCTGTTTCCCCGATATCAATCACGAGCCTGCCAGGTGTCTTGTACAGAGCCTGAGAATGATCGTTAAATAACCGGACAGCCTTACTCCATACCACACGTCTTTGGTCGTAATCCTGCTCAGCCACCTTGGCAAGGTCTGCTTTGGCTATTTTCACCTCGCGTTTTCGCTCTTTGAGATCTCTCATCTCACGGATTCTTAATTGCACCTTGTCAAGCCGCCCCTTTATCTTGATATTTCGCTCTTGTAGTTTAGTCATCTCCTGAAGCGCCCCATGGGTACGCAGAATCTCCAGTGATGTGGCTCGCGATATAGTGAGTTCCTTAATTTGTGTGTCACAGCCCTGTATATCTCTTTTCAGTCTCTCAATTTCTGTTTCAAGGAATGCACGGCGATTTATGACAATGCGTTCGTGGAACTGCTTGGCCTCCGATAAAGTCCGGCGTACTACATCTGGGAAGACAAGGCCGGACTCCTTGTAAAGCTTCTCGAGCGCCTGGGGCCTGGGTGGGTTCTCATCGGAGACAGATTCTTTGTATCGAGCAAGTCGCCTGCGATCTGCAATATTCTGGTTCGCCAACTCATGCAATTCAGCAGTAATCCTGTCAGCCTCTGTCTGAACGGCCTCGTATTGCGGGTGAACCTTAAAGGAAGTGAGCGCAGATTCTGCACTTTGTGCCTCCTGCTCCAACTGAATCCGCTGTGCTTCCAGTTCGCCAACGGTGCCCACCATACCCGCCATGGCTCCAGTCTTGATGGCTTGATCAATTGCCTTGATGCCATCCTCCGTATCCTTCAGTCTCTGCCACTGATCGGCGTACTCCCAATTCAACCCAAGCAGGTAGGCCGTATTCAGTTGAGTGTCCCATGTCCTCTGCTGCCTGAAGTGTCGGAAGGGATCATTATAGGCATCGGGGCCACGCCGCACGAAGTAGGAGATCAGACTACGGTACGTAGGTTTATACTTGAAAGTATCATTGGTCCGTGGCAGCCCGAATATCGACCATCCGAGTAAAATCTTCCATCGATCCCAGTTGAAAACGTACTCACCAGTTTCTTCGTCCATGTCCGGCCGCTCTATCCAGCCATCAGTAGCCCCCTCAATGGTTATTCGATTCGGTGTAGTAATGGCACGAGTAGCCTTGATGCGGTTACTGGCAAGCGTGATGTCAATGGTGAAGGACCAATCTGCGAGCGACTCCAGTAGCAGCCCCTTGCCCTTAGTCGCCCTGGAGCCCAGACAGAAATCTATGATTTCGATCAATGTCGATTTTCCAAGCCCGTTTCGCGTGTCTTTTTGAGTCGAAGCATCTGTTCTCTCCGCCAAGACAACATTGAGTCCCGCTGTAAATTCAACCGGGTGGAAAGTGGACTGATTGGAAGTGATGCCGTGGATCACAAGCTATCCCTCGCGATCAGCCCGTCCGACAATGAGACAACACCGGTGATATGCAGCATATCCAGGGCCAGGACGAAACGCTCAAAGGTACCAACAGCACGATGTGTTCGCACCTTCTCCCAAAGGCCTGTTACCGTCTGCGGGTTCCGTAACTCTTCCAGTAGAACCGCACCAACACCAAGAAGCGCCTGATCTTCCGATATGTGCTTCGATGGCAGAATCATTTCTCAAAAACCTCACACGATTCGAATAGATATACCAGCACCGAAAGCCCTGCTGAACGTTGCGCTTGCCGCTCAAAACCACGTTGAGCAAAACTACACATTAGATCGAACAAATCATCGCCGGTTTGACCTTCGTGTATGAGGCGGTAGTACTCTGACAGAAATCCGGCCTTTAGCCGCTCGGGAAAATCAGGCTCGGTCTGGGATATGCTCTCGATATAGGCCCCGACATCACGCGCCACACTCAGCCCTATAGTGATAACAGCGCGTGAATCTTGACCAAGATCATTTTTCCTGAGCTTATCCTCGGGAGCGATCAGCAAAAAATCCTGGCCACTCTGTTCCGGTTGGATCGTCAGAATCCATTGCGTCGCTTCTTCAAGCTCGGGAAATCCCACATCGGCAAAGGCGTCAGCCATAGCCTGACGAACTTTCCGCTCGTGATCTGTCTTTATTTCCTGTAGCCGCTCAATGGGATAATCGTGCTCCCCTTGCGCACGGTCGTCGATTATATCGTGGCAAACCCCGCAGAGATAAATCAGGTTATTGTAGTGATCTCGCTCCACGTCGCTCATGGATGCGTTGTAGCGCGCGGCACCTTCATGCTCGCCTTCGATGTGAGCTGCCTTGCCAACATTGATCGGATTACCACTATCACCATCAGGCGTTAATTGACGACCACAGCTCGGAAGAGCGCACTTATCGCCGCTTCTGAACGCAAGTAAGAGTTTTGTTGGGTAGGTTGCACTCATACAACAAACTCTCCATTCATCAGGCGTGGCAAGAGAAGATCGCGAGCAATTATCAAGCTTATGTTAGTTTTTTTCAGTATCTCGATTTGACCAAAAAATGGCGAGGTGATCTCCAAAAATAATTCTAGTAGTTCCTTTCGAGGCATCACCATTCTGAATGATTTGATTACTTGTTGGCTGACATTATTTTGTGCAGCCCCTTGCCCCAAACCAACAAGATCTTTCTTATGATAACAAAAGAAAAGATAGGCATGAACATACGAGGTTCCACGCTCTTTAGGGGTTAAAACACAACAAGCCTGATTAGTTGCCGCCGGGACAGAAAGTATCGCTGCTTGCCCAATAGTAGCCCCATACATAGCAATCAAAACTGCATGTCGCGGGTAAATTTTTGCTGAAGACCTCTTAATAGCCTCATCTGTAATCTGTTCATCAGTAGAGGTAATAAAATCCCCAGTTAGCTCTTGCGTTTTTACCCATGGAATCTCCCCAGTATAGAAGTCTGGGTTCTTCCTGCTCGGTGTACCTCCAGAGCCGGTGGAATAGAAATCAGAAACTACACCATCACTCCATCCCTCCGGTACGTCGTCTTTTATTTTTACGTGTTCGTGGCCGGGGAAACGAAGGTGTACAAACCATTCTTTGTAGAGCAGCCGTGCGGCCTGCTCCAGCAACTGTATCCGCCGCTGGTTATTTTCGATCAAGTCATCGTAGACGGAGAGGATATTACCAATTGCGTTCTGTGTATTTACTGGCGGGCATAGTATCTTGAATGCCTTAACTTGCGAGGCGTTCAGGTTATTTTGAGCCGCTCCTCTCGATTGACCTTTAAGCGCCTCGTAACTCTTTTTCAGCGCATAGAACACATATCGATAGTCGGCAACTTGAGGGTCTACAACCAAGTTGCAACATGCTTGATTTGTCGTCAGTGGAATCTCATTAATAGATACCCGACCGGCCGAATTCCCGTACATAGCGACTATCACAGAGTTCTCTGGAACCCACTTTGCTGCCGAGTTGTTTAAACCTGCTTCAGTGATCTTTATATCCGTATCTTTTATTCTGTTGAACGTTACTTCTTGGGTGCGCAACCAAGGAATCTCGCCTCCGTAATACGCTTCATTTTTTGATGCGGGCGTCCCACCGGAGTAAACCTGAGTGCAAATAGCATCTAATTCCTTTGCTACCCCACTCATATCGCCAACTCCTCAAAATTCCTTTTTATCGTAGCCGCCAGGGTGACGGCTTCGGTATTGAGGTCTTCCAGCTCTACATGAATTTCGCGTAGGGTTTCCTCAAAATCAAAATCTTCGTCTTCTTCCTCTGGTACGACACCGACGTAGCGGCCAGGGGTGAGACTCCAGTCGTTGGCTTCGATTTCTTTGATGTCTACCAGTTTGACCAGCCCTTCCATATCGCATAGTTTGGCCTCGGGGAAGCGTTCGGTGAGCCAGTGGGCCTGTTTCCAGAAATAGCGCACCTGTTTAAGCTGGTCAACGGAGAGTTGGCGGGCTTCGTCGGCGGCCTTACGAGCGCGTGTGATATCACGGTTCACCCATGCTTCGCTTTCTTTGGCGTTACATTCATTTTCGCAGGTATCTATCAGGCGAGTT